>JABHHN010000004.1 GCA_018671515.1 archaeon
AATTCCAAATCCAATTAATATAATTTTTTGAATTAAAGTAGTTTTTTCCATTTTTTTTCAATTTAATTATGAATTGATTTTTTTATATAATTTTAACTTTTTTAACTTTTTAAAAATATAATAACATATATTTATTATAATAAACTTTATTTTACAAAATAAATATGACAAAAAACTTCTCGCAGGAAATAGATATTTTAGAAAAAATATGTTTTGATATTAATTATGATGAAATAGATGGTAAAAAAATTCATAATTTATTAGTTGACACAATTGTCAATGCATTTACATCTTTGGGTTACATTCATGTTCTTAAAAAATATGTCAAATTTGAAAAAATTAATCCAAAAACTTATGAATTTCAAGGTAAAATGATAGATGGACGTATGGATTTATTATTATATAAAAATAAAAAAAATATTGTAGTAGAAGTAGATCGTGGTTCTGTACTTAAATTAAAATATATTTCAAAATTAATCAGTTCTAAATCTGAATTAAAAATAGGTGTTTTGTATCCTAAAAGAAAAGGAATTGTAAATGACAAAGAAATAATAGAAAGGATTACAAAAATCAAGAGTTCTAAGAATCTAACAACACAAATATTGATTATTAATGTAAAGGATAGAAAGTCGTATTATGTTTGAAATAAACAGTTTTCGATTATTGTAAAGTCTAGGTTAATATCATATACTTTAGTTTGTGGATACAGACTCAACAATTCGACTTTGCAAGTCGAAAATTTATCGAAAAATGAGGGCTGTAATATCTCTCGTTTTAACGTATGGATAGGTCCGAACGGATAGATTTTCGTTATCTTTCATTTTTATCTTGACAAATTTTGCATCTAGCTGCATATTTATCTACAACTTGTTTTGCTATTCTACTTAATCTACTATCAACAGCAACCATATAACATGCTTGTGCACCACATAATGAACATTTCATGATTAACCACCTAAAAATATGTATATTGTATATTAATAAAAATTTTTTGAAAAGAAAGTGTTGAATTATGAATTCATACTTTTTTTATTTTGTCTTAATTTTTGCTATGTATAAATGAACTCTATCAAATGCACCTATTTTTTTATCGGTGTATTCTAAATTATGAGCATTAAATAACAGATCCATGTTTCGGATAATATCTCCTGATTTTTCCATAAATATTGTTATGAAAATTCATATTTTATTTTTGTTTTTAGGATAATTAAAGTCAATGATAATTA
The DNA here is from genome assembly GCA_018671515.1 of archaeon. GTDB lineage: Archaea > Nanobdellota > Nanobdellia > Woesearchaeales > GW2011-AR15 > JABHHN01. The sequence continues at coordinate 1,227 of JABHHN010000004.1, forward strand.
ATTTTCCGTTAGGTTTTAATACTCTAGTTAATCCGCTCAGTGCTAACTTTCCATCTGGGTAACCTGAAAAAGCCATAGTATTAATGATGCTATCAAAAAAGTTATTTTTAAATGGCAATTTTTCCACACTGCCTTGCTGTATGTTAGCTTTAATATTCTTTTTTTTTAAATTATTTTTTGTAATTTCAATAAGATTTTTATTAAAATCAATTCCATAAATTTCGTATTGACTCGCATATTGAGTTAATAAATATCATGTTCCAAAAGAAATTTCAAGCACTTTTTCCCTTTTTATGTGGGGAATAGCTTTGCTAATCCACTTTTTCCAAATTGGAAATATTTTTACTAATAAATCATATGTTTTAGCATATTTTGAATACTCTTTATCACAACGTTTTGTAAATTCATTTTTGTTTTTTGGTTAATTTTTATAGGTTATTTGTGTCATTTTAATTTTTTTAATCTTTTCAATTGTTATTCATATTTCGTTGCAATATAATCTATTATAATACCATAAATAATTCCAGCAATGAATCCAGGGGTATCTTTGAAATTTGTTGCAAGATAAAAAGAACCACTAATTATAAATCCAAGGAACGTCCCACGAAATAATATATTTTTTGTATTATTTTTAATATTATAATATGGTGCTAAACCAATTGCTAAACCTATTATAATTCTATTTATCCATGAGGTAAATATAAATAATTCATTTCCCTCAAAACCAAGCCTTATAGTTACTCCAATTATGCAAAAAATACCAAGTACAGCTCCCGTTCCAATAGATATAATTAACCTTTTTTTACTCATTTTAAATTATTAATAATCTTGTAATTTATAAATTTCTATTTTTTTCAGTTCCAAAATAACTAGTTTTTGAAACAGTTTTGTTCTATTAAGTTTAATGAAGAAAAGAATAAAGTGCCAGAATAGAGATTTTTTTAATAATCAAACATTTTCAAGTACTCAAATATTTAATAAAATTTAAATACTCTTTTTTCTAAAATTTTAAGAATTTAATCAAAAATTCATTCTTGAACATCTTTTCTTATAAAGAACCATGAATTATTCCTATTAAACTGTTCCATACACTCTTTTGAACAATAATGTTTTCTATTTTCTGCAATAAAATTTTCACAGTTTTTACATAACTTATTGCTTTTTAGATCAAACCTATCAGGAGTATCTGAAATTTTTGGATAGCGTGACATTGTAATATCAAGAATAATAAGTAAAGATTAATAAAATTTATATTTATAACAGTTATCTTATTATTAGGTGATAAAATGAAAACAGAGTACGTAACTTTCTTTTTTTTAGTAATTTTGTCAGTATTTATTGTAGCTTGTGATAATGCTGAGCTTTCGGAAGAAAATATTGAAGCAGAAGCAAATTTAATTGAATGGAACGGACACTTTTATGGTATTACACCTCAAAAAGATTATTGGGATAACGCTGAAGCATATGCTGTTAGTCAAGGTGGATATTTAGTAACAATTGATAATGCTGCTGAAAATATATTTATCCAGAACACATTTCTTACTGGTAACAATGTAAATGAAAAATTATGGATTGGACTAACATGTCATGTCCCGTTGAATTATTTAGATAAATCAAGCTGGTCTTGGGTGGATGGATCAACAGTAACATACAGTAACTGGAGAGCTGGTCAACCTGACAAGGGATTTGACAGTGATCGATATGTTGCAATTAATTATCAGGGAGGTAGTAACAACCAATGGGATAATTTTCCAAATAAATCCAACTATATGTTTCGTGGTATATATGAAGTTAATCCAGATACATAATACTTAAAAAAAGTGCGGGGGAAGGGATTCGAACCCTCGAAGGTACTAAACCACTGGATGACTTATACCAAAATACAATTGGATTGTGTCTTAGTAGCAACTTAAGTCCAGCACATTTGGCCAGGCTTTGCTACCCCCGCGTAATTGTAATGTTTTGGATTGGAACTTGATTTAAATATTTTCCTATCAATTTAAATAAAAATCGTATTTTCCCTCTATTTATAATGCCAACTAAAGTATATATTAAGACATATGGATGTTCATTTAATTTTTCAGATTCTGAAAACATGGCTGGATTGATTAAAGAATCAGGTCGATATGAATTAGTAGATGATGAAAAATATGCAGATGTAGTTATAGTTAATTCATGTACTGTAAAAAACAAGGCAGAAAATAAATTATATAGGGACATAAATAAAATAGATAAAAAATTGATATTGGCAGGCTGTGTTCCCCAGGCAGAAAAAGATAAGTCCAAATTTAAAGGTTTTTCTATAATTGGAACAACACAAATAAAAAATGTTGTACAAGTTCTTGATGAAACACTTGCAGGAAATACAGTTCAATTATTAGAGAAAACAAAAGATTCTAGATTAAATATTCCAAAAGTAAGAAGAAAAAATATTGTTGAAATAGTTCCAATAAATGAAGGATGCTTGGGTAGTTGTAATTTCTGCAAGACCAAATTTGCACGAGGACATCTTAGATCTTATAAAATAGAAGCAATTGTAAAGCATATTAGAAATGCATTAAACGAAGGTGTAAAAGAATTATGGTTGACGTCACAAGATACTGCATGTTATGGGTATGATATAGATACGAATCTTCCAAATCTTCTAAATGAGATATTAAAAATTAAAAGAGATTTTAAAATTAGGGTTGGAATGGGAAATCCAGATTTCATTCCAGATTTCATAGATGAATTAATTGAATGTTTTAAAGATGAAAGAATTTACAGATTTTTACATATTCCTATTCAGGCGGGAAGTGATAATGTTTTAAAAAAGATGAGAAGAGAATATACTATTGAATCATTTAGAAATATAGTAAATAAATTCAAGCAAGAAATTCCAGACTTTACTCTAGCAACAGATATGATTTGTGGTTATCCAGAAGAGACTGATGAAGATTTTGAGGAATCATTAAAAATAATGAATGAATTCAGACCAGATGTAATAAATATTTCAAAGTTCTGGTCAAGACCAGGTACAATTGCTGCAACAATGCTACAACTTCCAAGTGAAACAATAAAAGAGAGATCAGATTTAATGGTCAAATTACATCATAAAATATCAGAAGAGAACAATAAGAAATGGATTGGATGGAGCGGAAAAGTTTTAGTTGATGATATTAAAAAAGAAAAAAGTGGAACTGTCATAACAAGAAATAATTCATATAAGATGATTATAATCAAAGGAGATTATAAGATTGGTGATGAATTAAATGTTGAAGTTGTTGATTCTACAGTGCATTATTTGATTGGAAAAGTTGTTTGAATTATTTTTTATAAGAAATTTCTTAAGTTTATTTAATCATTAATTCTTAAATTTCATATCACAAGCCTTCGTCTTGTGAAAGTTGCTCATTGTGTCAAGGCATTTATGACTTGACTATGAAAAGATTGTAAGTCAGAATGATTATTAATAAAAACAAAAAGTAAATCAAATTTAGATTTCTTTTTTTCAAAAACATTAAAAACACACACATTATAAATTAACTAACATGAAATCAATTTCATCAATAGTTGAGGAGACACTTCTTAAAAAAAAAGTAAAGAAATCTTCAAAAGCAAAAGAATCAGATGAGAGTGAACTTGAATTTAAGATACTTTTTGACATAGATTATTCAAAATCATTTAAAAAATCAAAGAGTATTTTCATAAAAAAATATATTTTAGATATTTTAGCTCTTTCATTAGGGAATGTGAGAAGAGCATCAGCAATAGCAAATATTGATAGGAGGCATATGCATAGACTTCTAAATGAGCATCATGTAAACCCTCAAGAAAACAGACAGGATCCATTAAAGTTTTCTAATTATTTAAATAATAATTTTAGAAATATTGTAGATGATAAAATCGAAGAAATGAATATAAGTGGGAAAAAATTACAGAATATTTATTCTAATTTGCATGATTTAACACTTATGATTGCAAATAATCATGATAACCCTGCAACATTTAAGGAGGCAATTGACATATTTGAAAAAAATTTCATAGAAAAAGCTTTATTGGAAAATGATTTTGATATGAAAAAAACTTCTAAATTTCTTAAAATAAGCACACGAACATTATATCGAAAAATCAAAGAGTTAAATATTTCTTCCTCTTAAAAATTACAAATTGACAAAAATGTCACACATTTATAGTATTTTTCACAATTTTCTTTATAAATAAATAGAAGTTTTGAATTAATATTAATAAGAAGAGGCTTAATAATTATCATAATCCTCGAGGTGAATTTTAATATGACACAAAAAAAAGAAGATATAAAAAAAGAAGTTCCAGTTGAAAAATCTAAAGAAGAAGCACCAAAAGGTCCTCATATTCCAAAGGATGTTCAAGAAAAGCTTGATAAGATTAAGACAAAACTTGATAGTTTTAAAAAGGAAGTAACAGAAAAATTTGATAAATATATTATGGGAATATCACTTCTACCATCTATGGCTACTCAGCCAAAACCTGGGCTTGGTTTTGAGCAGACTATAAATATTCCTGGTCAGAAACAACCATCAAAAAATGATGTGAATATTCTAGTTTTAGTTGATGATTCAGATAGTCAGAAAATGACTAAATATGAATTGAAAAATAAGCTTTCAGCAATAATTTCAAAAATTGCCAAAGAAACAGATTCTAATTTTTTAATACTGACAATAATTCTTAGTGAATTATGGCAGAATTGTTTTGATCAAAAATATGAATTGACAAAATTAGTTGCTTCAGGTGCACCTATATTTGATAGAGGGATGCTCTCAGCAATAAAAATTTCAGAAGTCCATAAAACAATGGTCTTAAAGAAATTTGAAAAATATATTGTTAGTTATGTTCTTGCGGGTTCATTAGTCCAGGGAAAAGCATCTCCTGATTCAGATATAGACGTTTTTGTCGTAATTGATGATACAGATGTAAAAAAGATGACTAGAGTTGAGCTTAAAGATAAACTAAGAGCAATAATAATTGGGATGGGAATTGAAGCAGGAGATATTACTGGTATTAGAAATAAAATAAATATTCAGGTTTATATCTTAACTGATTTCTGGGATAATATTAAAGAGGCAAATCCAATAATATTTACATTCTTAAGAGATGGTATTCCATTTTACGATAGAGGAATATTTATGCCTTGGAAACAATTGCTTAAAATGGGTAAGATTAAGCCAAGTCCAGAAGCAATTGATATGTTTATGAGTTCAGGAGATCAAATGGTTTCCCGTGTTCAGTACAAATTAAAAGGAATTGGGATGGAAGATACATTTTATGCAATCTTGACACCTAGTCAGGCTGCACTTATGTTATATGGTGTTCCACCTCCAACTCCGAAAGAGACACCTGCTATGATGAGAGATATTTTTGTTAAAAAAGAAAAATTATTGGAAGATGACATAGTAAAGATTCTTGAGAGAAATATTCAATTAAGGAAAGATTTAGAACATGGTTCTAAAAAAGAGCTTACTGGAAAAGAAGTGGATGTAATTTTAGCTGATTCTCAGAAGTACTTAAAAAGAATAAAAAAACTTTTCAAACAGATTGATAAGATAAAAGAGGAAGAATCCGTACTACATACATATGAACATGCACTGACTGTTACAAGAGATGTACTTAAATTAGAAGGAAATGAATTAGTCAAAGATAAAAAAATTGTTGAAGTATTTGGTGAGGAAATGATCCATAAAGGAAAAGCTCCTCAAAAATATCATCGGATGTTAAAGCAGATAGTAAAAGCAAAAGAAGACTATGATAAAGGAAAATTAACCAAAACTGATATAAATAATGTCAAGAAAGATTCATCTGTTTTGATTAAATTCATGATTGAATATGTGCAGAGAAAAAGAGGAAGAGAGATAGAGAAAACAAAAATAAGAGTTAAGCATGGAAAGAAATTCGGAGAAGTCATACTTCTTGACAAAACTGCATTCATTATCCATGATATTGATGCAGAAGAAAAGAAAGTGACTACTGCAACAATCAAAGTTAATGGGAGTCTTATTGATTATAAAGAATCCAGTATGGATGATTTAGAAAAAGCTCTTATGGCTGTTGAAATTCCTGTAAAGACTTTCATAAAGCAACCAATATTTGAAAATCTAAAAGAAATATTTGGTAAAGATGTTGAGGTATCTGTACATTATTAATTTATTTTTTTATATTTTATTTTAATAATTTTAAAAAGAAAAATGGCAAATTATACAGGTGAACATAGTTATTTGATGACGACATCTTATAATGTTCATGCTGCAGTTGAAAAAGCAGTTATGCCTGATTTATATATGAGAAATATTTATCGGAATCAAGAACCATTATATCAAAGAAGAATGCCTAATAATACTTAATTTTTCCCCCTTAAATACTACCATTTCCTACTTACATAAGCATTATATACTTGAAAAACATATGTTTTATAATTGGAGGGGCTAAAAAATGGAAACAGGTCTTAAAGTGTGCGACGCTATGACTAAGAGTCCGGTTTATGTGAACATAGATAAAAATGCTTATGATTGTTCAAAAATTATGAGTCTGAATCACGTAGGGAATCTAATAGTCATGGATGAAGGGATTATAAAAGGGATAGTTACTGAAAGGGATATAGTTTTTAATGTTATAGCACGAGATAAGAATCCTAAAAAAATATGTGTAAAAGATATCATGTCAAAAGATGTTGTTACTATTTCTCCTGATAGTGATATTTATGCTGCTATGGTAAAAATGAAAGATTTTTCAGTTAGAAGATTACCAGTTATTGATTCTTCAGGTTTAATTGGGATTTTATCTGTAAAAGATATTTTAAGAGTAGAACCACAATTATTTGATGTCATATCTGAAAAATTTGTAGTATGGGATAAGCCTAAAATATTAGATACACAGAATTTTGAAGGCAGTTGTGAGATGTGTGGAAATTATTCAAATGATCTAACAAACAAAGAAGGTAGTATTTGCTGTCCTGATTGTTCTTAATTTTTTTTTATTTTACAAAAACTATTTAAATACAAAAATCAAAAAGTTATTCTATGACTGATCATTTTTTTGAAAACATTGGAGATTTGGGTTATGATAAGAAGATTAAATTTAGGGGTGTATTCGATTTTGATGGTCTTTATAAGTTTTGTCAGAGCTGGATGACAAGTCGTGATTATGATTTTTATTTTGATAAGGCATTGGACAAACCACCTTATTTGAAATATAAAATGACTGGGAGAAAAAAATTGAATTTTTATTGTATGGCTATTCTTTACGTGGATTTTATGATGTGGGATGTAAAAGAGATAGAAGTAATAAGGGATAATAAAAAAAAAAATATGATGGAAGGTTATATTAAAATTATAATTAGTTCAGGATATATAACTGATTATGATGGTGATTTTGAAAAAAGCCCAGGATTAAAAAAAATGGAAGCATTCTTGAACTTCTATATATTCTATCATGAGAATTTGTTAAAATATTTTGATTATTTGGATTATGTAGGCCATGACTTTGCAACAGATGTCAAGAAATTCTTGAAAATGCAATCAGGCCAGAGTGCGTGGTAAAAATGCCAGAATTACATTCCTCAGTTGTTGTTGCAGATCAGTTTAATTATGAAGGCATATTTAATATGTATGAATTTTTGAGGGTTATAGAAAAATTTTTCCGTCAAAAAGGAGCAGATAAAAAAGTAGTTTTTGATGAAGAATTTCACACTGAAACAGGGATGTATATTCACATCAAACATGAATTTTATAAAAAAACTACACAATATACAAGATTGATTATAAGATTATGGATATATGCAAATGATTTAGTTGAAGTGGAAAAAGAAATAGATGGGAACAAAGTTAAAATGCATCAAGGTAGTGTGTCTGTTACGTTTGATGGGTTTTTACAGACAGATTATGATGATAGGTGGAGTTATAATATTTTTTATTTTATATTTAGGACAATGATTGAAAAATATGTCCTTAAAAGTAGATTTAAGTTTTGGGAAAATATGATAAGAAGGTATATTGGTGACTGTCGTGCCGAATTATCGACATATCTTAACATGAACAAATTTTTATACTAATCAGGACAGGGTAAAATATGTATAGAGAAGAGATAAATAATGTATTGCTAGGGCAGACAATAAATTATGAAGGTGTTTTTAGTTCTAGAGAACTTTTTAAACTAATTGATACTTTTTTAAAATCTAAAGGATACCAAAAAAAGATTTTAAATGATAATGAATCTCAGACACCTAATGGTAGGCAAATTAATCTAAAAATAAGACCGTATAATAAACCTAAAGGTGATATTGCTATGGAACTCCAGATCTTTATAAAAATCAAAGATATGGTTGATACAATTAGGGAAATTGATGATAGAAAAGTGAAATTTGACAGAGGCAAAATAACAATTATAATTGATGCATTTCTTGTAACAAATTTAAGGGGAAAATGGGAATCTCGGGCAGAATATTATCTTATTAGGACCATTTTTGATAAATATTTATTTAAACCTGATCCAAGTAAATATTTAGGTAAAGTCAAGTCTCATGCAGTAGATTTAAAGAATGAATTACATGGTTTTTTGAATCTATATAAATTTCTGTATTAAGAATAAAAATATAAAGAAAATTAAAAAAAACTAATTTTTTCTTTTTTTGTTAGCAAATAATCCTGCGCCTAATAATGCTATACCTGCACCAATTACACCGAATTCAGGTACATAAGCGTCTCCTGTGACACTTGCTCCACCAATACTACAATCACCTTCGTTGACATCACAAATTGTGTAATGATAATTACCAAAATCATCACTTCCATCATGTGTAAGTGTAATCATTGCTTTACCATTTAAATCTGTTTTTGGTGATACAACTACGTTTAATTCAGCAGGTGAATATTCATCACCAATGTTACAACTCCATACAGGATCTGCGTTTTCAGTACAAAATTCTAAAACATCTAAATCTAATTCTGAAATTGGGTTTCCGTTGTTAGTCACTGTAAGTTCTACTTGAACTGATCCACCTATTGGTACATTTACATTGTATTCACTTAGAGTGAATTGCATTGCACCAAAAGCGCTTGATACTAGAAGTACCATTAACATAGCTAAAATTGAAATTGTTTTTTTCATATTATCTACCTCTTAAATTATGTTTTGTTACTATTGGTAAATGATAACTCATATATAAATGTTACTACTCATTAGTTATTATTCAAATTTAAAAGAATATTTATAAATGAGTATTGACTTTAGAATAGATTGGGATAAAAAATGAAAAATTTTTGTTCGTTAAAAAATTTAGGGTGATAATATGACTGATAATTTAGTTTATGATAAAGAAAATATGAGAGAAGTTTTAGTAGGTTTTCCAGATATGATTGAAAAATCAATGGAATTAGGAAAAGATATCAAGATAGAAGGAGAAATAAAAAACATATTTGTATTAGGTATGGGTGGTAGTGGGTTTTCAGGAGATTTACTTAAAACATATTTACATGATTTAGAAATTCCTATTTTTGTAAATAAAGGATACGAAGTACCAAAATATGCTACAAGAGATTCACTTATTTTTGCAGTGTCTTATTCAGGAAACACTGAAGAAACAGTTTCTGCATATAGGATGATGATAAGACGTGGGGCAAAAAATATTGTAGCAATTACATCAGGTGGAAAATTAGAAGAATTATCAAATATGAATTCTAATCCAATAGTTACTGTTCCAGCAGGAATTCAACCAAGATTATCAACACCTTATCTTTTGACACCTATGTTAAATATTATGGCAAATTCAGGATTAATTGAAGATAGATCAGAAGATTTAAGAGAAGTAATAAAATCTATCAATGTTGAATCAATTGAAAAGAGAGCTCAGGAATTAGCTTTAAAAATGAAGGGAAAAATTCCAGTAATATATTCTTCAGATAGATTATTTAGTGTTGCAGAAAAATGGAAAACTGACATAAATGAAAATGCTAAAACTATGTGTTTTTATAATGTATTTCCAGAATTCAATCATAATGAAACTAATGCTTATATTAACATGACTGCTAAAGCACATGTAGTGATGATTAAGGATGTAGATGATCATGATAGAGTAAAAAAAAGATTTAGTATAATTAAAAAATTGATAATGTCAAAAGGTGTAGATGTTACAGAAATAGCAATAACGGGATCTAAATTTTTATCAAGACTCCTTAGTAGTATTTACTTAGGATCATGGGTAGGATTTTATCTAGCATTAGAATATAAAACAGACCCAACACCTGTTCCAATTATTGAAGATCTTAAAATGGAACTAAAAAAGTAAGATTTAAATATTTCCTTTATAATTAAGGACATAGGTAATAAAATTATATTATGATTTTTGGGAGGCATTTAAATGAAAAAGATATTGAATAAGGTTAAAGATAAGATTAAATCATTTGGTTTTAATGATGATTCAGGTGAGGAATTTGATGAATATTTGGAAATAGATACAAATCCAAAGAAACCAAAAAAAACAGCTAAATTAATGGTTAAACCATGTGTTTTAGAAGATTTTTCAGATGTAAAAGAAATTCTTGATGAAGTAAGGCAAGGATATACGATTGCTTTAATCAATATAAGACCTCTAAAAGATAAAGATTTAGTTGAATTAAAAAGAGCAATAAACAAATTAAAGAAGACAGCAGACGCAGTTGATGGAGATATTGCAGGATTTGGTGATGATTACATAGTTGTGACGCCAAGTATTGCTCAAGTTTATAGAAATCCAAATACTGATGAAGTAGTTGAAGATTAAGTTTTATTTTTTTAATATCTTTTTTCTAATTATATTTAGTAAGTGGTAATGGTCTTAATGCAATACTCTATGATTAGATTTTGAAAATAGATGGTGTCCATTTTCAAATTTGTAATTGTATTCTAAAGGTGTTATCAATTGAATAAAGTCATTTAATGGCATGGATGTTCCTTTATCATATATTACACCTTTTTCTGGTACTTTAACTTTCATATCATGATGTAATCCTGTTAAAATAGCAGAAGCAACACATACATGACCATAAGAACCTAAGACCGTAATTTCTTCTACTTCTTCACTTTTTAATTTTTGAACAAGCATAGAAACAGGGCCTGCTGAGGCAAGTTCAGTTAGATTTGGACCATATTGTTTTTTTAAAACATCAATAACTTCGAAAGCTTTTTGGTAATCATTTTGTGGGATGGTCTCAGAGAATGGGTATAGTAATTCACCTGGTGAAGCACCAAGTAAAATTACATGACTTTTTGGTTGACTCATATTTTTTCTTACACTAGTTTCTTTTAATAAATCTTGGAGATGATATGAATCTCCGTGAGAAAATGGAACATACAATCTTTCATCTTTTTGAAAACCATTTATTAATAATGTTTTTTCTTCTTTAGTTAAAGTGGGATTTTTTGATAAATGAACTTGAGGATATCCTAAATCGTCTATAAATATTATAACTCCTCCTTGTAGATTATAAGTATTAGGTGTGAAAGTTGGTTGGTTTCCTTGCACAGGATCATGCATATATGTTAATGGGATTGAGCTTTGCACCATTTCTGATAATTTTTTTCCAGACATATTTTGAATTAAGTAACTTTTCTTTATAAATGTTTTTATTTTCACTACTTATAAGTGATTATTATTATTATTATTAT
>JABHHN010000039.1 GCA_018671515.1 archaeon
ACAATGAATAAAAAAATCAATATGTTCATTATTTTTATATCATTATTATTTATAGTTTCATGTGGACCAGAAGAGATACAAACTGAAGATCAAGAATTAAAATTATATTATCTTCCACTATTGCCTAAAATTATTGATTATGAAAATAACGAAATACTTTATACAGGTGATCATTTTGGTACAAGAATAAATGCCAGAGGTATCATGGATAATCCATTATGTATTCATCATTATCAAGAAGATTCAATGAGTCAAAGAATGGGTGCAGTATTAGCTTATGCAATGTTAAGTATTCCACCTATACAAAGAATATATGATAGTTTTGAGAAAAGTGTTGATGAAATGATAGAATGGAAAGAGGAGAATGCACCTTGGATTGATTGTGCAACAGAGCCTGAAATGTATGATTATCATCATTTGAAAAACAACCCTTTATTTGATTATTATCTTGGTGGTGCAAATGAAGCAGATATACAAACAGCATTAAGCTCAGATTCAAAATATTCAAGTAACATACCAGTTAATAGGTCTCAATATATAATTTATCCTCCTTCATTAGACACATTTTGGAGTCAGACTTTTAAAAGTATAAACGAATACATATTAACATTTGGAAATCTACCAGATCTTGAAGAATATTATAATGTAGAAGTAAATAATTTATATTTATTAAATTTTAAAGCAATGGCACCAACATTAGGAAAAAACATTGATGGAAGTATTGAAGAGACAGATATCAATGGAATTACAATACCTAAAACTGAAGATATAAAAAAAGAACTTTTATCAAGGAGTTTTTTTGGTCTTGGGGTTTTTGATACTGGATATAATTATCACGATTTTTTAATAAAGGGTTCTGCATATTTTTTGGCATTTGATGTATTTCAACCAGTAAGAATAAATATAGGTATTCCGGGAATTGATCGTGAAATTGAAAGAAATCTATATAGGATAGATCTGACTACAGCAAGACCACTTATAACTCCTGAAGAAACACCAAAAAGAATGAAAGAAAAGAGAGATTTGCTTAGAGATCATTATGTTGTAGATGCAATGGATGGTGTAATAGGTATTAAAAGAGCAGCTCCAGCACATCCTGAAGCAGGATCTGCTAGTGATGAAAACACTAATGAACCTTCTCTCCTCAGGAAACAGCAATTCCACTAGTCTCACCTCAACCTGCAGAAAATATAAATACAAACTTTGCTCCTGGATTTAATTGGAAAACAGGAGATGACAGATTTGACTCAAATCAAATTAGTTGTAATTGGGGTGAAACAAGTTATGTAGATTGTAGTGTTATAGATGAACCAGGAGAATATCCATTTTATTGTTGCAATGGGCAAGTTATGAGTGGTGATCCACAATTTAGTTCAAGTTTAAATACTGTATGTACTGCATGTAAACAATAAAATTATTCAAAATTAAAAATGACATTATATTTAATAGGTCTTGGCCTTAATGATGAAAAAGATATCACCATAAAAGGACTTGAAGCAATAAAGAATTGTGATTATATTTATTTAGAAAGCTATACTTCTTTACTTCTAAATACTTCAATTGAAAAACTTGAAAAATTATATGGTAAAAAAATAATTATTGCAGATAGAGAATTAGTTGAAAAAAAGTCTGATGAAATATTAGATAATGCCACTCAAAACAACGTGGCATTTTTAGTTGTAGGTGATGTATTTTCTGCAACAACACATACAGATTTATTTTTACGCGCAAAAGAAAAAAATATTGATATTAAAATAATTCATAATACTTCAATACTTACAGCTGTAGGTGATGTAGGGTTAGAATTATATAAATATGGAAAAACAACTTCAATGCCTTATTTTGAGAAAGGTTTTGAGCCAGAAACACCTTATGATGTAATTAAACAAAATAAATCAAATGGATTACATACATTGGTACTTCTTGATATAAAACCAGATAGGAAAATGACTGTTTATGAAGCAATTTCTCAATTATTACAAATTCAAGAAAAAAGAACAGAAAAAATTTTTACATCTGATTTAATGATTGTTGGTTGTGCTAGACTTGGAAGTGATAATTTTACTATTAAGTATGGGAAAGTACAAGAATTACAAAATAATGATTTTGGTAAACCACTTCATTGTTTAATTGTACCTGGAAAACTTCATTTTATGGAAGAAGATATGCTTGGTTTATGGAAATAGTTTTTTTCTTAACTTAATTATCAGTAAAATTAATATAGTAGAGAATAAATTAATATTACATGAAATCTAAAAATCTTATTTTATTCTTGGTTGGTTTAATGATATTATTTTCTTCTTGTATTAATGAAGAAGCTACTAGTCCAGAAATGGAAGATGAAACTTCATTTCAACAAGGTATAACCAACACTTTAAATGCTATTGAGGGGCAACCTATTACAATTGGTACTATTGATGCATCTAATTTTGCCTCTTTGGAAAATCAAAAAATTTGCATTGTTCCAATAGTAGTAACTGAGATTACAAATCCACATAGTAGAATACCTGAAGATAGTGAATATCTTTTAACAAATAAATTTAGTAAAAAAAAATATACTTATACAGTAATAGAAGAACATTCACTTTTTGGTAATAATTTAGATCATAAAATCCCAAATATTCAAAATATGATTTTACCAAATGGTTTAAGTATTCCTAAATCAATAGATGAACAATCGGTGGGAGAAAAAAAATATTATCAGATTTCTCCATTTATTTATAACATTTTTAAAAAAAATGGACCTTTAGAAATTCCAGTTACTTTTAGCACACAAAGAAAATTGTACAAATCAATAAATCAAAGAGACTTACCTGAAACAGAAATTTCTCCTGCTAAAAAGATAAGTGATATAGTTTCATCTGATGAAGTTTATACGAAAACTATTGGCTTGCCACCAGAAGGGTTATGTTTTGATTTAGCTGAGATTTGGGCAATTGATGGAGATGGAAAATCTGTAGACATAAAAAATATTAATGAAGGTCCAGAAAATAAAAATTTGTTTGTAATAGAAAATTTGAATATAATAATCAATAGAGAAATTCTAAAAAAAGAAGGATTTATTGCATTAAATCCTCTTTCTGATGGATTGTTATCTAATGAAGTACTTTTTAAAGATTATTCTACGAAAAAAGTTACAGTGAATGAAGGTTTAATTGAAATTAATAAATATGAAAAAGAAGAATTTGGGGCAGACTTTACAGGATTTAATGAATTTGGGGTAATGATAAATAATATGTTTCATTTACCTAGTATTTTAAATACAGAAGAGAACGTAGGATTAAATCATCCAGCAAAAATACTTCCAATTTTTTTAAAAGCAATAGATAATGCAGGTATAATTATGGTACAACCATGTAATCCTATAAGTATAGATGTAGAAACAAGTGAACAAATAATAGATCCAAATATATATTTAGGTCAAGTAGGTACATTTACAAGTACTATTGATTTGAAAACAGAAGGTGATCCAAATAAGAGAACTTTGACATTTGAGGATAAAGATTTAGGTGCTGATTTAGTAAAATATCATTGTCAGCCAAATGATCCTGTTTCTGAAATAGAATCAATTAAATTAACTAGAACAAAAAGTATATCTGATTTTTTAGAAAGACCTAAATCAATAATGTATCCTTATATAAATTTAGATACAAGAATAGGACAAATTATGAAAGATTCAATAGAATTAAATTCTATTTTTTATCAAAATGAAATTACAAGAGATAATCCAAATGGATTGTATCATGAAATATCTTATGTTAATGAAGATGCTCTCAATGCTAATTTTGGTGGAACTATAGAAGTTGTTGCTCCTGAAGATAAGGAATATTTAGTTAGACAAAATAAAGAAGTTGTAAATTCAATAAAGTTATCTGGTGTATTTCCAACAATAGTTCAAGTAATGCCTGAAGTTTTTATTGATTTTGATGGTAATAGTATTAGGCAAGAAATTAATCCTAATCAAGAAGTATTCAATATACAGCCAATATCTCCAAAAAAATCTGCTGAGATGGTTAAGAAAAATATTGCGTATATTTGGAATGATCCAGAACATGTAAAAGAAATTAAATTTACTAAAGAAGAATTAGTAGAAACAAAATATACTCCTAATGAAGATGGTAGTGTAACTCAGAGTTCAAAAGTAGAACAATATATAGAAAAATATAGATCTGAGAGTACAAATTGGGAAACTGACCCACTAAAACCCTATTTTGATAGATTTGGGCATTTGTTTTGTTTTGAAATACAAGATAATCTGTTAGAATATAAGAATACCATTTATAATGATATTCCTGATGGAACTGCAATTGATGTAAAAGAATCTGGATGGCTTAATCGTAAAGTAGAAGATCCAAGAAATCCTTCCAGTCGGAAGAATTTAAATATTCTTTTTGGAAAAAATTATGAACATGATGCATATAATACAGATTTTACAAATAGTTATCCAAATAGAATTTTTGTTGTTGATGTTGAAGGATTACGTGATATAGTAAAATATCCTAACCCTAATAAAATTTTAGATGATTCAGGTGATGTAGAATTTATAGAAAAAATTATAGAAATTTCATCTGTTCATCAGAGTCCAGGAAAGCGTCCTCAAATTGATTTTGGTAATGAAATTTCAATGCATAAATATTGTGATTTACATCCAGTTTTTTATCCAGATGATAAATTTTTTAGGGGTGAAGAAAATTTTTGTAATCCAGAATATGAAGATTATTATAGTGACATTTTAGAATCTACTCAAGATGAATTACTTGATTTATCTAAGATTGATTTACATGTATTTTCAAGATTTTATGCAGTTTCAGCGTTTTTTCAAAATGCTCGTCCAGACTATTTTGACACTCATTTAAAACATACAATAGATACAAATACTAAAAAATATGTAAGTAAAGAAGGATCAGATACAATTGGAAGACAAGTTGAGATATTAGATTTTTGGAAATCTGGAAATTTAGTATTTAGAATACCTGGTGAACCTAATTGTGGTGAATGGGATGAAGGTTTAGATAATAATAATTTAGGAATAGCTGATAAAAAATTAACGTTTGAAGTGTATTATAAAAAAATAATTAATGATATACAAATAAAACTAGATGAAGAAAAAAGATTTGCAGATGAAGCTGCAGCTGCAGCTGCTACTGAACAAGAAGAATTGGAAAAATTATATGCTATACGTCCTGATGAAAATACAATATTAGGTCAGCAATGTAATCCAAGTTTTACAAATCCATTGACAATTTATAATGGAAGAATTGAAAGATCTGCTTGTTCATGTGAAAATATATGGATTCTTGCAAGAGATAAAGTAGATTGTGCACAATCCTCTCAATGTATCATATTTAATACTGAGGGATTAGCGGGTTCAAAAGAATTTGAGCAATGTGAAACATGCGTAGGTAAACCTGATCAATATATTAATGGTGTTTTTTGTTGTGGTACGGTAAATATTAATCCTTGTCCTTGTCCTAATGCACTAGGTGGTTTAGTTGCTGCAGGACATTATTGCAGATAATAATTTTAATATTTTTTTCTTTTTTAATTTAATTAGTATCAAATAATTAATAATTTCTTTTTTTATTCACTGGACATATCCTAACACAACCCTATTAATAAGATATATCTTTAATTTTTTATAATAATATGAAATTAAAAACTAATTTTATTAGAAATGGAAATGCTGTTTTAAAACAAGTTAAGCTTCCAGAAAAGAATGAAAAATTAGCTGAGTTAGTAGGTATAATTTTAGGTGATGGAAATATTCATGAATATAAAAAAGGAAAAAAGGCAGGAACATATATGATTAGAATTGCAGGAGATTATAGAAAAGAATATGATTATTTTCATAATTATGTTGGAGTTTTATTTAAGGATTTATTTGAAGTAGAACCTAAATTTCATAAGAAGAAAAATTCAAACACATATTACATTATTGTTCATAGTAAACTTATTGTAGAATATTTTAAAGAAATGGGTTTAAAACCTGGAAATAAGATAAAAAATCAATCTACAATTCTAGATTGGATTTGGGAAGAGGATAAGTTTCTTAAGGCTTGTGTTAGAGGTTTAATAGATACTGATGGATCAATTTATGAGTTTAAAACACATTGGCCAGGAATTTATCAATTAACATTTGAGAATAGAAATATTAGTTTGCTTAAAGATCTTAGAAAAGCATTTATAGAATTAGATTATAAAATATCAAGAATTTGTGGTAATAGAACAAAAGATGGAACGAAGATTTATTTGACAAGAAAAGATCAAATAGAGAAATATTTAAAAGAGATAGGATTTTCCAACACTAAACATACTATACGGATAGCCCCGTAGTGTAGTGGCCAAATTCTTTGACGCAAGTCGGGAAGGCAATTCATCCTACCCTTTGGAGGTGGGGACCCAGGTTCGAACCCTGGCGGGGCTATTTTTTCTTTTATAGACCAGCTTGGTCGATAATCTCAACTTTAGTAGAGATTATCTTTCCTGGCGGGGCTACTCTTTTTTTATTCTTATATATATTCATTAATTTTATTTACAAAATTCCATTAAAATGAGAATTATTTATAAATAAAGGACATTATGGTGGAAAATCTGAATACTTTTTATTGAACAATTTTTTTTTACATATTGATTTTTTATTGTTTTTTTTCTTCAAATATTCCACAAATATCGATAAATTTATATATAATATAGATATATATGGAAAATATGACTTTAAATAAGATGCAATTAACAATAATTGAACAAATAATTGATTCAAATGCAGGATTGAGTAGTTTTGAGCTATTTAGCAAATTAAAAAGATCTCAATCACAAATATCATATACATTGACTAGTCTAGTTAAAGAGGGCTTAATAGAAAAGAAAAAAACATTTTATTTTATTTCCAAATATGTACATGCTCAATATTTAAAAGATTTATATTTAAGCACCAGAATAAATCTTGGAAGAATTTTATCTAATAATAGAATTAAATTTTTAACAGCAATTTTAGAACCTAAATCAATACAAGAGATAATGACACAATCAGAATTAAAAAAATCAGTTGTGTATAAATATATTAAAGAATTTCAAGAATTTGGAATTATTAAAAAATTAAATTCCAAATTCATAATTAATGAACAAAAATGGTTGCTAATTAAAGAATTTATATTAGAATATACAAAATTCAAACAAAGAATAGATTATAGAATTCCATCTAATGCTCAAATTCTATTTAAAAATGATAAAAAAGTAATTTTTAGATATGATTTTGAATTTGATGCACAAAAAACTGCATTCTCAAAATTTTCAAAAAATGGAATAAAAATATATCCTGTAGGAACAATATATAGATTTCCTAAAAAAAAGTTATCAATAAAAAAAGTGTATATTGATGCATTAGACATATCAAAAGATTACCGTGATTATATGTTTGATATTTTATTTTATTTAAAACATAAAAAAAAATTATCAAATGTAAAACATAAACTAAACAAAGAAATAAAAGAACATTTAATCAATAATAATATAAAACACTTACCATCACATAAAGAAATTAAAGAAAAAGCAAATGATTATGATTTAAAATGGCAGTAGAACTAGAAAAAATTGAAAAAATATTTGAAGATCTTGATAAATTATTGGTTAAAAATACAAAAATATATGTTTTTGGTGGTGCAGTGCTCCTTTATCACAAATTAAAAGGAAGTACTAAAGATATTGATTTAGTTGTAAGGACCAAGGATGAATATATTTCATTTACAAGTGCTTTGGATAAGCTAAAATTTACTGTAAATAAACTAGAAGGTGCTTACCTAAAATTTAAGTTAAGTGGAATGTATCATAAAGATGACTATAGATTTGATGTTTTTAATAATGAAATTTGTGAAATGATGAATCTTTCAAAAGGAATGATAAAAAGATCACAAATATGGTATAAATATAATTATTTAGAAGTATATAGACTTTCTTTGGAAGATATTTTTCTTTTAAAGTCTCTTACTGAAAGAGAAGGAGATGTTGTAGATTCAGATGCAATAATTACTTATGGAATAAACTGGGATATTTTAATGGATGAAATAAATAAACAGATTGAATCACATAATATGCCTGTTTGGATTACAGATTTTGCATCAAGACTTGAGAAACTTGAAGAGAAATACCAAAAAATATCACCAGTAAAAAAAGAAGTAGATTTAATGGTTGAAGAATATTATGATTATATTGAATTAATTCAAAACCTTAATGAACCAAAGACCTATGAAGAATTAAAGAAAAATACAGGCATTAGAGACTTAAAAAAAGTTCTTTTAAAACACATCAAAACCAATGAAATAAATTTAGAAAAAGGTAAATACAAAAAAACATAACTTACATCTTAGAAAAACTTATTAATTCCATTTATCATAATCATGCTTATGGAAGGAAAAATATTAATTGAGGGTGTATTCAACATTACAGGAATAGGACCAGTGCTTGTCTCTCAGGTGATAGAAGGACAGATAAATATTGGTATGACAACAACAATTCAAGGAAATGATTATCCAATAAAAAAAATGGAAGCAAATCATAAGAGCATTCAAGCTGCATTCCCTGGACAAAAAGTAGGAATTGTTCTTACAAGTCTTAAAAAAAATGTAGCACCATTAAAAGGAGACCAATTAGCTTTTTCAGATGAACATAATCCAGGAATGCATATGCAACAGAGTATTAAAACACAAGAAAAAAAAGGACTATTTTCATTCATAACTAAATGGTTTGAGAGATGAAAAAATTAATTATCTCCTTGTTTATTTTAATCATGTCTACTACTTTGGTTTATGGTTCTCAATGTTTCTATGAAGAAACAAATGGTAATCCTGAAAATTATTGCTTTGTAGATGAATCAGGTGAAAATCTAAAGATTTCAAATTTGTTAGAGAATAAAAACTTTGAATGTTTCTATAAAGCTGAAGGTTTGGATAATGCCTGTGAAACAAAGTATAGTTGTACACCAGGTGCAAAAAAGAGAGTTCATTCAGAGAATACAATACAATATATAACAACAGTGTGTATTGAAGAGAGAGAGAATTTTTGTAAAATAATAAAAGAAGATGTGAAAATAGATGGAAGTGGCTATAAACATATAACTAATAATATTGAAATATATGATGAATTTGATATTGAAAAAAGTTATTGTAAAGGCATGCAGAATGGAAAAATTGTATCTATAAAACCAAATATTGCTGGATTTAAAAATAAATATTATTGTATATTGACAGGTCTTGATGCAGATGAAGAAGTAAAAGCATATATCAATAAAAATGGTGAAGAGATTGAATGTTTGCCAACATTAAATGAAAAAAAAACAATTACAGGAAGTATAAAATATGATTTTGAAAAAGGTTTATGTGACTATGTTTATGGAGGAAGAGTAAATATATATGAAAATCCTAAATATTGTAGGGAAAAAAAAGGATCAAATGGAGAAACTATTAAAGAATGTGAATGGATGGAAGAAAACAATTGTAAATCAGGAGAGATAGGTTGTATAACACCACCAATTGATAATATTCCAAGACAGGATTTATGTAAGGTATATGCTTGTAGTTTTGGTGAATTCAAAGTTATTAATCAAAAATATGATGGTGCTAAATATTATGAAGTATGCATTGATAAAAAAGAAAAGTTACCAGAAGTAAAACAACCCGTAAAACAAATAGATAATACTAATAAAAATAGAAGAATACCATCAACTCCAAGAAAAACTCTAAAAGACGTAATAGAAGAAAGCAATATGAATTCTGCACTTAAATGGATGTTAATAGATTTAATTAAAGATTTAGAAGGTATAGGACGTTTTATTGAAAAGAATTTTTAAAGAATAAATAATAAAAAATATTTATCTTCGACTTCTTAGTTTTGATAGCAATCTTAATATTTCCATATAAAGCCATATAAGAGTTACCATTAATCCAAATGCTCCATACCATTCCATATATTTAGGAGCTTTGTGTTCTGCACCTTTCTCTATGAAATCAAAATCAAGAACCAAATTCATAGCTGCTACAGCAACAACAACAAGACTGAATATTATCCCTACTGTTCCACTTTGATGAATCATAGGGATAGAAGTACCAAAAAAACTCATTATGAAACCAACCAAATAAATAAGGCCTATTGCTCCAGTTGCAGCAATGACACCTAATTTAAAATTTTCAGTTACTTTTATTGTTCCAGACTTATATAATGCAAGTAGAATAAATAACGTCCCAAATGTAAGTGAAATTGCTTGAATGACAATTCCAGGATAGACTATTTCCATAAATGCGGAAATTCCACCAAGGAGAAAACCTTCACATATTGCATATAATGGTGCAGTTACCGGTGACCATTCTTTCTTAAATATAGTAATTAATGCAAATATGAAACCAAGTATTAATCCACCAAATAAAATAGCAGAATAATAACCAGGGATTTGTCCAGAAAATATTGAATTCCAGATGAAAGATGCTGGAAGCATAACAAGTAACAGTAAGATAAAAGTTTTATTTACTGTTCCGTCTATTGTCATAACATTTACATTGTCAAAACTAGAAAAATGACCAAATGTCTTTTTATTTAATACAGGATTTGCAGTTCTCATTGTAATTGTGAGTTAATGAAGATATGTTTATAAATTTATTTTTGAAGGAGAAGAGTTTAAATCCTTAATTTGAATTGTTTTTTCATCATTATTTGTGTCATAGCATGAGACATTCGTCCCATGCAAAAATGCGAGACAGGAACTGGCTTGCTATGGGAAATTCTAGTGACTTAATAATTAAAATAAATAAAAGTCAACAAAAAAACAAGTTTTCTCTAAAAATACAGCTTATTTCCAATAATATTTATAAATAAAGTCTATCTTCCAAACTAAATCGAAAGATAATTTTGTATTTTACAAAGTTATGCTGGAGGATTAGCGTTTATGACTTTTTCTCCAATAGGTATAAAAAAATTCGAAAATAAAATATTTTCGATTGTCAAAAACGGAGGTTTTTAACATGGCAAGAATGTATTCAAGAAAAAAAGGAAAATCAGGTTCTACAAAACCTGTAGGAACAAAAACACATACATGGATTAGATATAAACCAAAAGAAATAGAACTTCTAATAATTAAGTTAGCAAAAGAAGAATATGCACCTTCAGAAATTGGACTTATTCTTCGTGATAAATATGGGATACCTGATGTAAAAGCACTTACAAAAAAAAGTATTTCAGATATTTTGGCAATTAAAGATTTATTACCAAAAGTTCCTGAAAATCTTACAAATTTAATAAGAAAAGCAATTGATTTAAGAAAACATCTTGAGACAAATAATAGTGATATTATTGGTAAAAGAGGTTTAATTCTTACAGAATCAAAAATCAGAAGATTAGCAAAATATTGTATAAGAACAAATAAATTACCTGCTGATTGGAAATATGATCCTAAAAAGGCAAGTTTACTGATTGAGTAAACTTTATTTTTTTTATTTTCTTTAATTTATGAAACCAGAACTAGATATTGCTTTAGAAAAAGGAATAGAATTTCTAAAATCAATAGATAAGAAAGAAATTATCAGACTTATTAGTCATCTAGATTCAGATGGAATTTGTGCAGCTGCAATAATGGTTAGTGCATTAAAAAAAGAAGATAGAAGATTCAAATTATCAATTCTTAATCAATTAGGAGATAATGAATTAGACATTCTATCTAAGGAAGATCAAAAATATTATATTTTCACAGATTTAGGTTCTGGTCAGTTAAAAAATATTTCTCAAAAATTACCTGATAAAAAGATTCTAATTTTAGATCATCATGCTTTTGATGAGAATTCTTTGCAAATATTGAATAATTCAAATATTGTGCATATTAATCCAAAATTATACGGTTATAATTGTAATGAAGAAATCTCAGGTTCAGGTGTTGCATATATATTTTCTAAAAAAATTAATCAAACTAATATTGATATGTCACATATTGCAATAATTGGAGCAATTGGAGATTCACAGGAAAAAAAAGGGTTTCTTGGATTAAATAATGATATGTTAGAAGATGCAATAAAAAGTAATCTTATAAGTTTAGAAAAAGGTATAAGATGGTTTGGAATTGAGACTAAATCACTTGTAAAATTGATGAGTAATAGTACTGATCTTAAGATTCCAGGTGTTAATGGGTCAGAAGATAGATCTTATAATTTTTTAAAACAGATAGGCATTGCTCCAAGGGGAAAAGTTACCTGGAAAAAATATTCTGATTTGACAGATGAAGAAAAAGAAAAATTAAAAAAAGCAATTATTGAAAAAAGAAAAGATGAAAAAACCCCTGAAGATATATTAGGTGTAAGATATATATTAGTAAATCAGGAGAACTCAAGTCCAACAAAAGATGCAAAGGAATTCTCTACACTTCTAAATGCATGTGGAAGATTAGGACATTATGCGATTGGAGTAGGTGCTTGTTTAAATGATAGTAAAAGTAAAGAAGAAGCATACGAAGTTCTAAAAGAATATAGAAGAAAAATTACTGAAGGAATGAATTGGTATGAGGAAAATAAATTTAATGAAAAAAAAATTCTTCTTAAAGATGGATATATAATTATCAATGCAAAAGATGAAATCATTCCAACAATAATAGGAACATTGAGTTCTATTGTTTCGTATTCAGGATATTTTCAAAAAAAGACATTTATTTTATCAATGGCAAGAATTATTGAAAAAAATAAAACTAAAATTTCTCTTAGGTGTTCAAAAAGAGATGATGGTGCTGATTTAAGGAGTATTATTTCAGAAATTATGAAAACTGTAAATGGTGAATCAGGCGGACATGTAAATGCTGCAGGTGGAACTATCTTAACATCAGTTGAAGAAGATTTTATAGAAAATGCAGATAGAATACTTCAAAAACATGTAATGATAGAAACAATTGTTTAAAGAGAATTTCTTATTTTATTGATACTTTCAGCAACATCTTGACCTTTTTTTGTTAGTTTAAGCAGTTTTAATCTTCCTTGTTTCTCAAATTCAACAAGACCTGATTTTTGCATTTGTTGTAGAATTTTGACAACATGCGAATATGTGCAATCAACAATTTTTGCAAGATTTGATGCATATATTTCTGTTTTAGAATTATTCATTTCAACTAGCATCATGGCAGGTTTTTCTCTAAAAATTACATTGAAAATTTTGCTTTTTACCATTGTATTTAATAAAATTTTTTCTTCTTTAAAAAGTTTTTGTTTATTTATTCTATTATGTATTTTCCTTTATATATTTTAATTAATATATATTATACTATTAGTGTTTTTAGTATATTTAAATTAATCTACTAAGTTCTTTATCAGACATATTATCTCTTTTCTTGAAACTAATTATGTATTTGTATTGTATATAAAAACTATAACAAAATAGAATTAATGCAAGTAATGCAAAAAAAACATTTAGTACTTTTGGCATAGCAAAAGAAGTACTTATAGCTTTATCATACATAATTTGAAGACCTAATTTCCCAATCCAAAAACCACCAATTATACTTAATGGTGATATGAATAATAATATTGCAAATACAAATTCACCTATAAAACCTGAAACAGTAATAAAGTTAGGATCGGTTGTTCCTAAATTTAATGAAGTCATAGTGGCATTAAGTGTTGTTGCTGAAATAGTATTTATTTTTGCAGGTATTAGTGTTTTTGTAAAGATGTATCCTGATATAATAAGAATCATAAAAATAATTATTTTTTTCATATTCATATTAATTGTTATATGTATTTAGTAATATAAAATTTTCTAAAAAGAATACGCCCTTGCGGTATATTCACTTCAATACATAGTGGACGGAGTGAAAAAATAAACACTCCTTAAAATGTATTTTCGTTCATAAAACTAAGGGCAAAAAATACGCCCTTGCGGAGAATCGAACTCCAGCCTCAAGATTTCTGCAAACTGGCCAATTTGAGCAAAGCTACCGCAATCTTGTGTTCTATCCACTATACTACAAGGGCATAAATAGAGAGGTTATAAAATAAATTTATAACTTTAACTTGAAACTTAAAAGAATTTTTATATTATATGATATTCATATATTTTTCATGGATATAATTGATATTAAAAATCTTAGCTATAAATACCCTGATGAAAAAGACTTTGTTCTAGAAAATATTAATCTAAAAATTAAAAAAAATTCATTCACATGTCTTATTGGTCCTTCTGGATGTGGAAAAACAACTTTGTTAATGCTTATTAGAGGTTTTTTTCAGGAATATGGTGGAAAAATTTCAGGCAACATAGTCGTAAAAGGAAAGGACGTCATAAAGACTGAATTCAATAAATTGGGTAAAGACATAGGAATAATTTTTCAGGATCCACAAGTGCAATTACACCAATTAAGAGTCATTGATGAAGTTGCATCAGCTCCTATGTATCAAGGATTACCTTATGATGAATGTCAAAAAAGAGCAAAGGAATTGATAGATAAAATTCTTGATCCTTCATTTTACAATAAGTCACCAACAGAATTAAGTTCAGGCCAGCAACAGAAAGTTGCTTTAGCTGCAACACTTGCAATGGATTGTGAAGTTTTATTATTAGATGAGCCATTTTCATTTTTAGATACAGGAGCTTTTAGAGAAGTTTTGGATATAATTTTAGATTTGAAAAAACAAGGCAAGACTATTGTGATTGCAACTCATGGTATTGAACAGATATCAGGAATTGCTGATGAATTAATTCTTATGAATAATGGGAAATTAATATTGCAAGGCGACGTGAAATCAGTTTTATATAATCCTAAATTTGATAAGGTACTTGAACCTCCTTTATCAATAAAAGTTGGAAAGGAATTGAAAAAGAAAAATATTGATTGGTCTGAACTTTTATATAATAAAAAATTTAATAATAAAATTTTAGAAAAATCATCTGATGAAAATAAAGATTTAATACTCGAAGTAAGTAATGTTTCATTTAATTATCCTGAGACTGAAAAAGGATTAAATAAAATAAATTTGGATATTAAAAAAAATGAAATTCTTGGATTAATTGGGAGTAATGGTTCTGGTAAAACAACACTTGCTAAATTGATTCTTGGTTTATTAAAACCTATTAAAGGTAAAATAAAATTACATGGTAAAGAAATTAGGAAATACAATACAAAAGAAAGAGCCAAACATATTGGTTATGTAACTCAGGATCCAATTGATATGTTTTTTGAAGAATCATTAATAAAAGAAGTTGCATTTGGACCAAAATGTCTTGGATATAAAAATCCAGAAGAGATTGCAAAAAAAACTTTAGATAAATTGAATTTATTAAAATTCAAAGACAAGCATCCTGATTCACTTTCAGGTGGACAGAAATCACTTTTAGGAATTGGTGACATTCTTGCAAATAATCCTGATATTATATTATTAGATGAACCAGAATTTGGATTGGATCCAATAAATTGGCATAAGATAGTTAATGTTATTAAAGAGTTACAGAAACAAGGAAAAACAATTATTGTTATAACACAAGATTTAGAAAAATCAATGTTTTTGTGTGATAGGATAGTATTAATGAGTCATGGAGAAATTGTTAAGTCCGGAACTCCAAAAGAAGTTTTCACCAAACAAGTATTGTCTAAAACAAAATTATTGCCTCTACGAGTTTTTGATATTATACCTTATTTATCTGAAAAAGCTTTAGACTCAGAAGAAAATTTTGTTAAAGAGGTCAAGAAGATATGGTAAAAAATAAAAAATGGAGTACAACAAAATTAATTGCGACAGGTAGTTTTGGAGTTTTAATTATTCTTTTTAGTATTGCTGGACTTTTGATTAATGCAATAACTGGTTCAACTCACATTGGTGGTGCATTAAATTCATTGGCTAATATATCTTTTATGATAATATGTGTATTTGTTATTGATAAATTTTGGAGTGCAACTTTCATGTATTCTCTATTGGGTATTCTTGCACTTTCTTTTCCACTTTTAGGACCTGCAGGATTTGCTCTAAAAATTCCAATGGTGATAATTACAGGAATTATTGCAGATATTGGATATAAATTATATGGAAAAAATAAATTAATTTATTCAATTACAATAGGAGGTCCAATATTACTTTTTTACTCAATTGTATTAGTTGAATTATCACATTTTTTTAATGTACCTGGTTTTGAATTAGCTAGTAAAATACTGTATTCACCAATAGGTATATTTGGAAATTTTTTTATGGGAAGCATTTCTGGAGTAGTAGGATATATTATTTATATTAAAATAAAAAATACAACAATTGTCAAGAGGATTCAGAGATGAGTAAATGGACTCTGACTAAATTAATTGTATCAGGTTCATTAGGTGTATTAACAGTTGTTTTAACATTACCTGCAAGTGCTTTGGTTGCATTTACAGGAATTCCTTTAATGGGAGGTTTCATTAATTTATTTATTGATAGAATACTTGACACATTAACAGCACTTTCTGTAAATAAATTTGGATCTGTTACTCTAAAAAGAACAATATTAGGAATTGTTGCTATTCCAACTTTGTTATTAGGTCCACCTGGTTTTGTTGCTAAAGTAATAATTTCAGCTAGTAATGGATTAATAATTGATTTAATATATTTATTTGTAAAAAGTAAAAAAATAGCAGCTATATTAAGCAATGGTATTGGAGCAGTTGCATTTGCATTTACTTTTGTATATTTGGGAAGAATATTAAAAATGCCTGGAATTGAAGAGACAGCAGAGTTTTTCTTAAATCCTTTATTGTTATCTGTTTCATTTATTGGTGGATGTTTGAGTGGTTATTTGGGTTGGTTGATATTTGAAAAAATTAAGAAAACAAATATTGTCAGAAGAATTCAAAGATAAAATATTGAGCTGATTTATTCATTTATTTCTGGAGGATTTATAATGATTTATATTGGATTTTGTCTTGCAGAAATTGGAAGATTAATGAAATTACCTGGGTTTGAACATGTGATTAATGCGTTTTATTCACCGCTTATGTTAGTTGCATTTGTTATGGGAAGTGCTGGAGGATATCTGGGTTACAAGATATTTAATAAAATCAAAGATACATCAATTGTTAAAAGAATCCAGAAAAATTAATCTATATGATCCCACATGAATTCAAAATGGTTTTTGTATGTGTTGTATAGATTTTCATCTGCTATTACAACAACGTAAATCTCATTATCATTTATTGATTGAAATGCAACTTTATTGTCATAAATCACCGTAGCCATACTTGAAAAATATTTTTTATCCATATATTTTATTTGGATATATTTGGATTGTTCAGTCAAATATTTCTTAGCATCAAAATTTGCTATTTGTCTAATCTTATTTTTCTTTGATTTAAATATATCTTTAAATTTAGTTATATATCTAGGGAATTCATAAATCAATACTTGAAATGATTTTCCGGTAACTCCAAAGGAAAGAATTTCATTTCCTTCAAGCAATGCGCGTATATTATCCTGATTGAAGGTTTTTAGTCCTTCTTTTCCTTCAAAAATTTCAAATTTGAATGGCTCACTTGATTTATGCAATCCTTTTAGTATTGGAAGTATTGTTTCAATTTTTGATTTTTTTGAATCTAAAATTTCAATAAATTTTTCAGGGTCTGCAGGTTGGTAATACCTTTTTGAATCTTTTATTACATAACTTACCAATCCTTTCCTAATGAGGTTATCTAATTCTAAGTAGGCTGTAGTTCTATAGATGTTTGTTAATTTGGCTAATTTTGAAGCAGTGCAGCTTTTTTCTTTTAATAATTCTAAATATATTGTTGCTTCTTTTTCATTTAATCCAAATTCAATCAGTATATTTTTCTTCATAATATTCAAATAAATTTTCATATTTATTAATGTTGTCATTTATTGACAACACACTTATATATACTAATAATCATTATTAAGTAGTAAAATGAAACAAAAATTGAATTTGACAAAATTTATTGTAATCGGAAGTATGGCTGTACTAATAGTAGCATTTAGTTTAATTGGATTAAGTATAAATGCAATTACAGGGGGTCCATATTTTGGTGGATTTCTGAATTCTTTTGGATTAATTTCAATAGGAGTTGTTTGTGTTTTAATTATTAATAGATTTGGAAGTGGAACTATGATGTATTCTATTTTAAGTATTTTAGCAATACCTTTGCCATTATTAGGACCTTCAGGTTTAATATTAAAGGTTCCGATGATAATGTTATCAGGAGTTATTGCTGATCTTATTTACTTAATTTTTAAATCAAATAAACTACTATTTTCACTTTTTGTAGGCGGACCAATACTTTATTTTTATAGTTATATGCTAGCTCAATTTTCAATTATGTTAGATATTCCTGGTTTTGATTTAACAATAAAATTATTATCAACACCTTTAGGAATAGTTTTAAACCTATTATTTGGAGCAATTTTTGGGTATGTTGGTTATTTAATTTACAACAAGATAAAAAACACATCAATAGTAAAAAGAATCCAAAGGTGAAATGAAAAATGTTTGCAATACAATGGAGGATGGTAAAAGCTATAACTATAATCTCATATATATTCATAATATTTAATTTACCATTTAATCCGGCAACTAGTTCCATCATATTATTTGGACTTATTGCATTTTGGTCAAGACTTCCAGGTGTTGGAACTCCACCTCCCGGAGATTGGTTAGCAATGCTTGATGTAGTAGATATTTTTAGTTTGATAATTGCTATTAATATAAGTGGAATGAAAGGCGCAATATTCTCTTTAGTGATAAACATAAGTTCAAGAGTAGTAGGAAGTTTTCCAAGTTGGATTTCAGTACTGAAAGATACAGTAGCACAATTTGTAGTATGTTTAATTGTACCTTTTATCTATAATTTAGTAGGACAGAATATTATAGTTACAACAATTTGGTATTCAATACTAAGATTTATCATAGTATTTGCATTGAGGGTATTCTATGCTGAAAGCCCTTGGTTTTTTGCAGTTTTTGCAATTATTGGAGCAGGTATTGTACAAGCATTTATTAATTCATTTTATGCGGGACTTTTTGGTAATTTTTTTGATAACCTATTAAAGTCAGGAATAAAATTTAGTTGGATATTGTTCTTGTTTGCTACAGTTGTGATATTTTTAATAAAATATTTTTCTGAAAATAAGATGGCATTGAATAACATACGAAAGATAGTGAGTTAGGGTAAACTATTTACAATAAAATTAAATATGCGTCTGTCATTAGGATAATACAAAAATGATAAAATCAGTATACATAGAAACATCATCAATTATTCATAACCTGAACTTCTGGACTAAATTTATTTGTCTGCTGCTTATACTTCCACTTATTAGCTTTATTGCAGAAATAGACATGCTTCCTTATTTGATTGGATTTTTTATATTAATTTTATTACTAAGCAAAATTCCATTGTTAAAATTTTGGAAAACAACTAGAGGATATGTAATTCCAATTTTTTTTGGTTTGATGATGCTTTCTCTAGTATTTTCAGAAGGAACTATTAATGAAAAATTATTTGAAGGATTATTATTGGCTTCAAGATTTATATTATTGATATTATTTGGGATTTTATTTTCTATGGTGACAAATCCAATTGAATTTCCAATGGGTTTTTTACAGGTTGGAATACCACATAGATTTGGAGTTACATTGATGGTTGGTTATAGGATGATGCCATTACTTTCAAAGAAAATATCAACAATAATTGATGCTCAAAAGTCACGAGGTGCAGAATTTAAATTAGGGAAAGGTATTTTAAATAGAATTTTCTCATTAATAATTCCAATAATTCACTCAACACTTGAAACATCTGTAAAGTTATCAGATACATTATTATCTCGTGGTTATGATCCTTATGGAAAAATAACTAAACCTAAATCAAATTTTAAATTCGCAGATATCTTAATTGGTTGTATATGTATTGGAATTATGGTTGTAAGTTTTATTTAGAATTAATCAAATATCTTGTTCCTTAAAAATAAATTTCTTTCTTGATTTAAGATCCCACAAAATATTCCTATTTGATGGACCTATTTTATTAAAATTAATTTCATCAAATTTAAAATATTTTAATTCAGAAATGTGTTTGTCTGTTGGAACAAAAAAAGTTTCTTTTGATTCATCTATAATATCAACTAAAACTACAATTAAATAAGCATGATAGCTTATTTCATCACCATCTCTTACAATAGAAGGATATATTCCAAATATTTTTTTAAATTTTCCAGGAACACCTAATTCTTTTTTACATAATCTTAATGTGCATTCCTCAATTGTCTCACCAATATTTTGTTTATCACCTGGTAAAACCCAGAAATTTTTTATTGGTTTATTATTCCATTTTGCAAGAAGTATTTCATCATCTTTAATTGATGCTAATATTACTGCAGGAACAGGATAAAATTCTTTAAATTCAAATTGATTAAAATACATACCTAATCTTTCGCCTAATTTTGTAAGTTTGTAATCTTGCTCTTCTTTTGTGATTAGTTCAGCACTAATTAATAGTTTAAGATGATAATTAAGTTTTCCAGAATCAGAAATATTTGTTTTTTTTAATATTTCAGAATATTTTAAATTTCCTCTTTTTAGATGTTTAAGTATGTCAATTTTTATTTGTTCATTCAAAACTTTTTCCATAATTGATGTTATAAATAGTTAATATAAAAACGTTTTGTGAAATTATTTTACAAAAAGACATTAAATTCATTAAAAATTGTGAATTTATCTTCACAAAATACATTTAATAAACATTTTCTTAGTCAATTTAAATGAAAAATAAAATAATGAAAATTGGAGAAAAAATAGGTTTTTTTAAACTATTTATTTTGTATATCTTAATCAATACTTTATCTATAATATATGTCTTAAAAACACTTCTAGAATAATTATTAAAGCTTTATTGCAATTGTTGATGGACTACGTCGTCCTACAATTGGTCCATCTTCAACATTAAAACCAGCTGCCTTTAGATTGTCTCTTACCATTCTTGCACATGAGAAAGTAGCAAGGATTGAATTAGTTCTCATATGATGATATATATCATCAAAAAATTCTTTGCTCCAAAGTTCAGGATTTTTTTTAGGTGAAAATGCATCTAAAAAACATGCATCAAATTTACCATTTATTTTTTTAATATTTTCTATTGCATCTCCAATATTTACATTAATACTAAGATTGCAATAATTTAATGAAATTTTTTTTTTTTCAGGTGAATAGTTTTTAGATAAATCTTTTATTAGATTATATGATTTGAATGGAGCTTCATTGTCTATAATTAATTTAAACAGTTCTGCATCTTTTTCAAAAGATTCAATTTCTATATGGCAACCTTTATTTGATTCAAATATAGAATCTATTGCAGCAGAAACATTATATCCTAGTCCAAAACCAATATCTAGAATTCTTATATGACCTTTTTTTGCAAGTTGAGGGATAAGTGTAGGTTTTACATATTTTTCAAATGACTCTTCAACTGCTCCACTCTTTGAATGGTAATAATCTCCATACTTTTCATTGTAGTATGTAGTAGATCCATCATTGGTAATTATTTTATCCATTAAAAAATAAAATATAGATTCATTAAAAAATTTAGTTAAAAAGGAAGTAGTTATTTAGATTTGAATATGGCCTGCAATTTTATTGTAATTCATAAACATTTCAGTTTTACAGCAAGCCAGTTTCTGTCTTGCACATTTATGCAGGAGGCTTTCAGCCTACTGCTGTGGCTAAACTAGTGACTCAAAAAAAGAATTAAATTATAAAACAAAAGAAAAAATTAACTAAAATAACTAATCAATGGTGCTCCAAAACTAATAAATAAAAATAAATTGACTGCAAAATTAGTTCCCCATTCAAATATGATTTCTCTGGGATCCATTTCAAATATTACTAAGATAACAATTCCAATAATAAATTTTAGAACTACTAAAGTCAGACCTAAGAATACAAAGTTTGTAGAACCAAGAAATTTCATTACTAAAATCATAATTGATGTGAAAAATAATGAAAGGATTGTATCTTTGTCAAATCTAGCAGTATAAATGTCAGGGATAAAAGATGTTAAAGCTAATACAAAAAATCCAGCAGGAATTCCATATAATTTAGTAACAAGTAATGAAAAAAAAACTTCAATGCCTAAATCAATTCTAATAGTCAACATATTTGTGTGATAATTTATAATCAGACCAAGTAAACCTAAAAATAATATGAATGAAATACTGAATTTAGTTAAAACTGAAATTATAAGTAAGACAATTATTGAAATATAAATTATTGATAAAAAACCAAGATTAATTTTTGACTTTTCATGAAATCTTTTGAATTCTTTTACTTTTGACTTTTTTGAAATCATAATGTATGAAATTATTTGAATAATATATAAAATTTGTCTATTTAATTTTTATTAATTTTTTTTAAGGATTAGAAACATTTATATGTTAAAAAAATAGAACATATTTTATCTTATATATAAGAGGATTAATAGGATAATCAAAATGGCAATAGAAAAAACAAAATCAAAAACTAATCATGATTTTTCTCAAATAGTAGTACTTCCAAAATATTATTTTTATTGTCAGAGTAAAAGAATAATAAAAAATCCTATAGAATTAATAAAAGTTTTAAAATTGATGCATGATGATGAATTTAATTATCATGTAACTGACACAAAAAATGATTTTGCAGATTGGATTGTAAATGTGTTTGGTGCGGATGATTTAGCTACAAATATCAATGATTTGAAAACCAAAAAAGAAATGCTTGAATGTATTGAAAAATATTTTGAAGAATCAATAATGATGGATCAACATAAAGATAAGATTAGTAATACTGGTGAATTTGAGAAAATATCTGAAACAGTCGTAATATCAAATGAAAAAGGAATTATACAATATGTAAATCCATCATTTACAAAATATTCAGGTTATTCTAAAAATGAAGTAATTGGGAAAAATCCAAAATTATTGAAATCAGGAAGGCATGGTGATGAATTTTATGAAATTCTTTGGAAAAATATTTTGAGTGGGAAAACATTTCACACAAATTTTATCAATAAGGCAAAAGATGGACATTTATACAAGCAAGAAGCATCTATTTCTCCTGTTAAAAATAAGGATGGGAAGATTGTACAATTTATATCTAAAGGAAAGTATATTGGTGATTTAAGTTCAAATGAACAGAAGAAAAATGAATCTGAAATTCAAAAACAAAAAGTAATTGAGCCTAAAAAAATAGGTGCATTAAAAACTAGTGTTTCTTTACCTGAAAATAAAAAACAAGAAAAAGAGAATGTAGTCAAGCATCAAAAAGAAAAAATCCAGATATTGAAGCCAATTAAAATTGATATGGCAACAAATGCAGAAAATTTAGAGCAAAAATTTAGAGATGAATTTGATAAATTATATGAAAAAACATCAGAATTAAGAAAATTTGGGAAGGATACAAAAATAATTGAATTAAGACTTATGTCAATAGGACCGAAAATAAAAATATTTAATGTAGCTCCATCAAAAAATGATGCAGACAAAGTTAACAAATTGATATTAGAAGTACATAGTGAAATAAATGAGTTAATTTCAGAATAATAAATTATAAAAGTAAAGGAGTAGTAAATTAGTTAGAAGGAAATAAATATGGGTTTATTTAAAAAAAAATTTTTGGAACCAGGTAAGGAAGCTGCAGAACCAGATCAAGCGGCAAATAATCAAGAAACTTCTCAATCAATGATGGGTGGAAGTGGTGGTAATGCAAAATTTGGTATTGAATTAACTAAATTAAAGGCTCAATTTGATCAATTCTCAGAGCTAAGAAAAATATTTGGTGAAAGATTTACAAGGATTAATGAACAAGTTGGAGAGCTTAGAGGAATGATCATGGATAGCAATAGGGCTATGCAGGAGATGGAAGTAAAAGTAGTAAAAGCAGTCGATCTTGTTGAAGCAGTCCATCCTGATAAATTGATGGTGGATGTCAGAAAACAAGATGCAAAAGTAGAGGCACTTAAAGCAAATATTGAAAGTAATGATGCTATGATGAAATCTCTTTTGAGTCAACTTAAAGATATAAGACACGATGTTTCTACATTTAGGGGAGTTGAACAGACAGTAAAATTAGCTGAAGATGTAAAAAAAGAATTGCTAAATATAAAAAAAGTCCAGGCAAATGTAGAGAGACACGCAGATAAAATAGAAGGTATATTTATTGAATCTCAGAAAAGGTTCCAGGATTTTGAAAAAATTGATACCAGGATTTCAGAAGTAGAAAAACAGCTTAAACTTGCTACACAGCAATCTGATCAAAACAAGACAAAGATGCCGACATTAGCTAAAAAGAAAGAAGTCGAAGATTTAATAAATAAATTCAATGATTTTGAAAAACATATGTCAAACATTATTGACTTGATTACAAGAAGATCAAATGAATTACCAAAAGATATAAATTTAAGATTCAAAAAGCTTGAAACTACAGTGCAAAATGGATTGGATCATAGACTAAATAAGGCAGAGAAATTTTCAAAAATTTTAGAAGAAATTGAAAAAAGAGCACCAGAAATAGCAAATCAACTTAATATAACTGATGCAATACAGGCAAATACAGAAGATGCAGAAATTACATCTGGGGAATCTGGTGTAAAAGAAGAAACTGCTGAAGTTGAAACTGAAAGTAAGGGTTTCTTTAGTAAAATATTGGGAAAGAAAAAGGGACAAAAAGAAGAGAAATCTTCTGATTCTTAATTAAAAAATAAAATAAAAAAGAATTATTTTCTATCTTTATACAGAAGTCTTACTGCGTATTTTATGACGTCAGTCCTGCTCGTAAAATCCCCATCAGATTCACTGATTAATTGATCTATTTTTAATGTAAGTCCTTCAGGAATTTTTATTGTGTCATATTTATTTTGTATTTTTCCTACTCTTCTTTTTACCATTTTCATTACCTATTATATAATATTATTCAATCAAAATATATTTATATATTTTTTGTATATTACTCTTATTAAGTGATTATCTGTTGTTTATCCTGGAACGTGACATTTATGGCACAAAATATATAAATTAGGATAATATTTCTAATTATTAAAATAATATATTTAAAATTTGGTGATTTTTAATGGATAAAAAAGAATATGATGTTTATGATTTAAGACTTCAAGTATCCTTAATGAATAAAATTAGGCAAAAGATAGAATCATATGATGGTTTATTTGATGATGAGAGTGATTATATAACTCATTGCATTATAGATTTTCATAGGAAAAATTAATTTTCACTTTCTTTTTATTACTTGACGTGTATTTATTTCCTTAATTATTAGTAAAAATTACACATCAATTATTTTTACCCTACAAAAATTATATTTATTTATCCTATATATGTTAATACTTATCCTAAGTGTTTCATTAAGTTAATAAATTTGGCATAGGGAATATCAAGTATGTTAAATCTACAAACATTAGTTCTTTTTATTAAATCTGCAAGATTAAATCGGACATTTACAGGTATTAGTGCAACATTGATTCCCATTTCAATTGCCAATAGATTTGATTTTGATATATTGCTATTTTTATTATCATCAATGATACTTTATGGGGCTGTTGCAATTCATAATGCTAAAAAAGACAATGATTATCCTTTACCTGATAGTACATCTAAAGTCATAATTTTTCTTTTGATTTTTGCAATATATTTGGCTTCAAGAGAAAAAATTGTTTTTATAGGTATAGTGGTTTTATTTATATTAGGTATTTTATATAACTTAGTTTCAAGATATATTGTTGCGGGGGACGCTACAATTATTGCATTTTCTCATATAGCATGGCCTATGTTTATTTCTTCAACTATTTTGGGGCTTTCTAAAAATTATAAATTTGTATTTCCAATTATTATGTATGTCATATTTTGGTTTTTACTTCATTTAAAGAATCTAAAAGATACTATTGGTGATAAAAAAAGAGGTTATAAGACAATAACAACAAATTTCAAAAACGGAAGAGAAATTACGCTTGTTTCATCACAAATATCTTATATTTTTATGATTATATTTTTCTTTGTTTTTAATTTTAAATATAAATTAATTTTCTCATTAATTTTATTATTTGTTAGTTTATCAGTATTTATCAAAATAAAGATTGAAGATGATATTTATGTTGCAAATTTACTTAAATTTAGTATGATATTATTTTTTTCAATGTTAATATTTGAATTTTCAGGGTTTTCATTAATTTTTGGAATTTGTTTTTTTCAGGTGTCAACATATATTATTCATTTTATTAAATTGGCAGATTTTACTTTTTCATTCCCTAAATCAATTCACAACACAATAGAAAAATTCAAATTAAAAATTCAGAGTAGGCGTTATTTTTGAAATTAAATAATATTATAATTTTGGGTGCGGGTATAGCAGGAACTGGGTTATCTTTTAATTTAAAGAGATTAGGTTATACAGGGAAAATAACATTATTAGATTCAAATGAAATTGCAGCTAATAAAGCCCATAGTACAAAAACAATACTGAAAAAAATTAAGGAAGAATATTCAATACCTTATTATCACAAATATGACAAAATTGCTTTTTGTAATTATGATAATCCTTTTTTTCTTGATATTGATGCTTATTCTGTTAAATATGAGGATATGTGTAATTATTTTTTTGAAAATTCAAATGCAGAATTCAAAAAAGAAAAAGGAATGGATATTGTGAATAATACATTAATAACTAATAAATCAAAACATAAATTTGATTTGTTAATTGATTGTACGGGAAGGTCATTTTTTGTAAGAAAAAAATTTAAATTACCAATGTCTGAAAGATTTTGGATTGCTAAATTAAAAATTCTAAAAAATAATCAAAATATTAAGACAAATCATATGTATTGGTTTACAGATGAAAAAGGATATTTTGAGGAATTTTGTCCGTATGAAGATCATATTGCGGTTGGAGATTATTTATACTCTGATAAAATAGATTTTAGTAGGATTAAATTACCTGAAAAACTTTATAGAAATAAGGCTTTAAATAATATAGAAATAATTAAAGAATTTAGAGCAGTAATTCCTTCTTCTCCTAGATTTCCTTTATATTACAAAAAAAAGATTGCATTTTTAGGGGATTCATTTGGAAATGCACCTACTTCAAGTGCATATGGGTCAGAAGCAATATTAGAAACATCTAAAATACTTTCATGTTGTATAATAAATAATAATATGCATATGTATGAAAAAATGTGGAAAAAAAAGTATTTGGATTCATATATTAAATATTTAATAGTTAAATATGATATGTTTACAAATTCAAAATTTATAAAAAAAATAAAAAATTATCCAGATAATTATTCTTTTTTTAATATATTTAAAAAATATCCTGAGCAAGTCATAAAATATTTGGAGGATCCTAATTATGTTTTTGAGTGTTTAAATGAACTAAGTTCAGAAAATAAATTTCCAAAGATACAAAAATTATTTAGGGCATATTATTATTTATTTCTTCATACTAGGACATATTTTGAATCATTAAGAAAATTCTAAAAATAGTATGTTTTCTAAAGAAACTTTTTTTGTAATTTTAGTGAATTTTTTCCTCAAGAATGCTTCTAAAAAAGCTTTAATGACTAATGAATAAAAATTATTTTTATTTTTTTGAATTGATATAGGGTATTTAATTGAACATTTTGTAACATTTTTGGAAGATCTTATGTCAAAAATTCCCCATCCTAAAACACTAAATAGATTTTTTAGTATTTCTATTTCATTATCTTTGGAATTTTTTAATAATGTTTTTTTAAAAGAATTTATTGTGTTATACAAACTTTTTTCTATTAAATGTTCACAATTATGTTTTTCATATATATAATAGATTATGTCTAGTGGTAAAGGCCATGGCATAATACATAATTTATCAAACAAAACTAATTTATCAGTATCATTAAGTTTAATTTTTTTAAATTTAACAAATTCATCAAAACTTTTTAATGGTATATTTTCATCAATATTTTTTAGTGTCTCAAAATATTTTTGGTCTTTTGAATCATCATAGATTTCAATATTTTTTTTGCTTTTTTCTTTATTAATTTTTTCAAATTTTAAATGACATATTTTATCACAGGATTTTTTGCAGATTCCTTCTGTTGCATAATTATATCCAGTCATTGCTTCAAGTATTTCTTTTCCAAAACAAACTCTAAATTCATTTATTCCAGTTTTTCTACATACTATATTTCCACTTCCGTTTAATTTTATAATTTCAGCATTTTTAGAGACAGAAAATTTAGTCATACATGTGGCACCACCAGTAGAAAAAACTTTGAGAATATATTTTATGGATTCTTCTAATATGATTTTTGGAACGGGTTTTATTCTTGATTTACTAACATAAAATTTCCCTAATGATGTGCCAATTTCTCCCCAAATTTTTTTGGCATTATTTTCACCTAAAGAATTAATAGTGTTATTTTGAAGATCTGAAATTATGTCTTCAAAAATATAAATTTGTCTTCTTGTTTTTTCTTTAAAACTAAATTTTCTTGTTGTTTTACTTATGATTATTCCTGGATAATCTATTTTGATTATTTTGGGAAAAAATAAATTTCTAAGGAGGTATTTTTTTGGAGACATTTAAAATTTATAGATTATTATTCATCATTTAGAATTTTAATTCCTTTTTTACTGATATTAAACATCAAAGAGGTGTCATATTGTTTTGTCCATCTCATTTTAGGAATAAAAATTCTTCTTTCAATTGATCCAAGAGAGATATAATCTAATTCAACTAACCCATCTATTTTGAAAGTTAAGAGGCTATTAATTTCTTTTACAAAATCATTTTTTTCAAGAACTAAAAGTATTGATAATCCTTCTCTTTTAAATAATGAAAATGCATTAGAAAGAATTTTTCTAGCTGATTTTTTTTCTTCATCGCTAATTTGTGAGGATTTATAATATGAAAAGAATCCATTGAAACTATCAATAACGATTCTTTTAATTTTTTTATCTTCTTTTATTGTTTTAAATATTTTATAAGCGACGGTTTCAAAGTCATTATAATCAAAACAATATGTTTTAATTTTATTTTTTTTCTCAAATGTGGTGTATTCTTTTCCAAAGTTCATAGTTTGCATTACTTTATCAATATTTGTTCTTGGTTCTTCAAGATTGATATATACGCTTTTTTCTCCATTTTTAGCTCCAGCTAAAACATAATGTATTGCAAATAAAGATTTTCCTACTCCTGCAGGTCCAATAAGTCCAATCACACTATCGTCTGGGAATCCACCTTCAATCATAGAATCTAATTTTTTTATTCCTGTATTTATTCTTTTAATCATTAATTTCACCTATAAGTTTAATTTATCCACAACATAAACATATATTGATTTGAATTTTGAATCAACTTTGTGGCATAGGACATCTTTGCTTTTTTTAATATCTTTTCTTAGTTCTCTTGGAATTAAAAAATATTTTGTGGCATCATTTTTTCCTCTTAAAGAGATTCTCGAAGTGATATTAATAGCGTCTTCGGCCAAGACAAGTATGTTTTCTGTATGTCCTTTGAGTTGTAAAGCTTCATCTTTGTTCATAATTATATTATAAACAATTTTATCATCATTTAACACTTTAGTTCCTAATACTGATGCCATAATATTTACCTCTTTAGTTATTAATTATTTTTATTAATTTTTGCTATTTTATATAATTTTCGGATAATTTTTGTTTTTTTGTACAATAAAATAAAAATATTTATCCCAAAAATACATATTTTTCATCATTTTTTCAATGAAAATATCTCCTTTTAATATTCAATATAAGATTATACTAAAAATGATACAATATTATTGACTCTCCAGTAACTCTAAATCTTTATATACTATAAATTAAGTCTAATCTCTATATCGGGGGATGTGCATTGTATTTAAATATAGATAGGAATACGAATATTAATCTAAAAAAGCAATTTTTTCAATTATTAGATTTCAAAAGATTTAAATACTATTGTATTAAAAACAATATAATGTTATATTTTAAAAAATACAATGTATTTTTTTTGATAAATATGTTTTCCTTTAATTTTAATTTTTGGCAACTGCCTATTTGGAAATATTTATAAAGAAAATAATATAATATTATATTAAAAAAGATATAATGTTGTTAAATTGATAAAAATAGTGAATAACAAGTGAGTATAGGAAACGAATTGGAATTGAAGATAGTAAGTATATTCAATAGAGATATCACTGGCATGTATAGTATAAATCAAATTTCTAAAATTCTTAAAAAAGCATACCCTCATATCAATAAAAAAGTTAATGATTTAATTTCTGAGAATGTCCTTAAAAAAATAGTTATTGGAAGAAGTTATCTATGTTCTATTAACTTAAATAATGAAAAAGCTATAGTTCTTCTTACATTAAATAAAATAAATGAAAAAGATGGTTTTATTAAAAAAAATAAAAAAATAAAATCAATTGTAAAAGATATAAAAAAAATCAGATTGAACTATAAAGTCCATACAATATTTTCATATGATACTAAATTATTTTTTGTATTAGATTATAAAAATGATGATGAATCAATACTCTCAAATCATCCAGAAATAAAAAATCAAGATCCTAATTTCCTCTCAGTAGAAAACTTTTATGAAAAAATATTGGAAGATAAATCACTAATTCAAGATTCAATTATAATGTACTCCCACGAAAAATATTTTGAATTAATTCAAAATATTGAGGATAAATTGTTCCTAAGGGGCAGTTTATTTTCAAATAACAACTAAAAAAACAAAATTTACCACATAAACAAATGAAGTCAATGAAAAGAACAACAATAGTAGTATTTATACTATTTTGTACTCTAATAATATCTTCAATTGTTCTTGCTCAATTAGATAATTCCTCTTCTTCTTCAATAGATTTGAAGAATACACTTAATTTAACTAACGAAACCAAATTTTCTAATAAAACTCTTAATTCAACAATTAGAATAAATAATTCAGGTTTGATTTTGTATACAAGTAAGTTAGTCTATGATATCGATGAAGGAATAGAAATACATCTAAATGTAACAAACAAAACAGATGCAAGACTAGAATTAATTACTCAAAATACAAGATATTATTATCTCAATCCTCCTGAAAAACTAGAATTTTATCCAAGACATATTGGAAATTATTCAATTGAATTATATAGGAAAGGAATTCTTCTAACAAATTATAACTTTGTTGTTACAGTAAATGAGAAAGAATTGAATAATAATTCTCAAATAAATAATAGCTTAAATGATCCTGAAATTATAATTGAAAAAAGTTATTTTAATTTAAGTGAGACAATAAATATTTCTGTTGATTCAGGAAAATACAATTTATCTAAAGTCAGAATTGCAATAAAATCACCATTTAAAACATATGTTTTATTAGGAATTAGCTCAAAAAAATTATTATTTTTCCCAAAAAATATTGGAAGACATATAATAGAACTAATACATGAAGGGGAAATCATTAAACAAAAATTAATTTATGTTGTAACATCAAGTTTTTGAGGTGTTGTTTTTTCAATTGTTGAAATTATAGTTTCAGCTTTTCCCAATGTACTTATTAAACCTTTATCAGTCTCATCATTAGGATTTATTGCATTTAATTGATTTTTTAATTTTGAAATATCATCAGTACTATCCTGAATCTGTTTTAAAAGATTCAGATCATCAATTATTTTTTCAGATGTTCTTTTCTCCTTTATGTTTGACTCTGCCCAATCAAGATCTATAAGTAATCTCTCAATAATTTTTAATGTATCATTATATCTTTTTAATGTTGAAAATTTTGGAGGA
The DNA here is from genome assembly GCA_018671515.1 of archaeon. Classification (GTDB taxonomy): domain Archaea; phylum Nanobdellota; class Nanobdellia; order Woesearchaeales; family GW2011-AR15; genus JABHHN01. Next base: position 31,782 of record JABHHN010000039.1, read on the forward strand.
TCCATGTTTTGCTCTGTTTCTTCAACTATAAAATTTGGACTAGATTTTTTTGTTGAAAGTGCACTAACAGTTCTTGATAATGAACCAATATTTCCTGCAAAATCTACTGGTGCAACTCTATAATAATATGTTATTCCATTTTCTACATCATCATCAATATATATATCATCAAATGTTTTTGTGTAATAATGTATATAATCAGTATTTGATGAAACTGATCTATAAATATTAAATTCCTTGACATCTTCCAAATCATAGAACCACCTAAGAGTTATATCTCCAAGAACATCTGATGTTGCTTCTATACTTGTTATTTCTATAGGTTTTGATGTATCAATCAAAAATGTTGCTCCATCTGTTATTTCATTTCCTTTTATTCCATTGATATCTACACCTGAATAACTAAATACTCCAATTTTATCATTTTCATAATCTTCTAATATCATGTATCCAACATAAAGATTTGAACCAGATTTTTCTAAAGATACATATCTTGAAAATGTAGGTGAATCTGTAAAACTATATGAGAGAGTTGGTATTGATCTTAGATTTTTTGAAGGAAGAACAGTCACTTCATATGTTCCTGCCTTTAATGGTGGTTCTACATCAACAGAGATTATTGCTGTAGGTGGCAATTCAACTTCAATTGTATAATCAAGAGAATGTTCATTACCAACTATATCTCTGCATTTTATATAATATTTATTATCACCAACTTCTAAATTAGTAAGTGTTGATGAAAAATAAGTCTCATTATTTTCTTCAAAAGATATCATATTTCCAAATGATTCATCATCATCTGAGTATTTACATGTTGATTTCTCATTTGTTTTTATTCTGAAATCCACAAAGTCCTGAGTAATAGATGACTTTGGATTAACTACTTCAATTTCAGGATTACTTGTATCAACTATAAACATAATTGTAGTTGAGATCTGCATCGTAAAGTCAAAACTATCTTTACATTTTACATATACTTCATGAAGACCTTCTGATAGTGGGGATGTAAATGTGTATTCATGTATTTTTTGAGTCCCAAAAAATATGAAATCCATATCATCAAATGCTTCATCATGATCTAGTGATCCTTTACATATTGAATCTCTATTTGTATCTACATCAATAGTTGGAGTATTATCTGAAATTACAGGAGGAAGTTCATCATCAACTACTGTTGACTGTCCTTCTATTACACTTACATTTACTTCTAATGGTTCTACCTGATGAACAATGATTGTTGATTCAGCTTGTCCTAATGAAGTGGCAGTTAATGGATTTGTTGTACTATAATCTATATAAGCTGAATAGACTCCACCATTTGGATTACTACATTGTATTGTCCATGAAGGTGTAATTGTTGACGCGGAAAGTGGAGCAATATTTCCAATATTCACTTCCTGATTTGTAATATGAGCAAGTCCAGAATTACCAATAATCATAAGTTTTGCTTTCACATCAGTAAGTGTTGTGTTTAACTGATTAGTCACACCTGTTGCACTAAGTGTTACATAATTAGAATAATCACCACATAAATCAACAGATGATGGTGATAAGGACACAGTTTGTATATTTGCTGATACAAATGATATCATAAAAAGCATTACAATTATTGGAGTCAAGGTTTTAGATTTCATTTTAGTTTATCTAACACCCCCTTATCTTTTTTTATTGCTTCAGCTATAGCTCTCTCTATATAATCATTTAATGTAGTATTAGTAAGAACAGAAATTACTTTGGCTTTAGTGTGAATTTCATCACTAAGTCCAATATTTACATATTTTTTTGTTTTTTTAACCATGCGCGATTGGTATACTTTTTTAGCTACTATATTAGTTTTATAACACTTCTTATATAAATATCTTTCTCTTTTTACTTATTTATATATCTTTCTAATGTTTATTATGTTTGTCGGCATTATATATTAATTTAGTATAGAGAAGAATCTAATTTACCTTATTTTTTGGCTTTTAATTATAAAGATGAATCATTATAATGAAATTACAGAGCAAGCCAGAACATGTCTTGCAGGGAGCTTGCTTCCTGCTATATTTTAGAATAAATATTAAAATTCAATTTTAAAAAAATTATAAATATTAAACAAGAAAAATTTAAAATTAAAACCTCAAGAAATTGCAATCATCTTATTGCATTTTGGACAATGATACATACTATATGTATCCCCACCTATAAGATTCTCACGCACATAAACTAAATTTGTTTTGCAAGACCTACAGGTTTTAGCTGCCATAATATAATATATGTATTGTGAGTTTATAAATGTTCTATTTTAATTCATAAAAAAATAATGAAAATTCACTAGTTTGTAAATCACTAAAAAAGCTAAACTTTTTTGTGCCCCAGAAATTTATAATTTCTGAGGGTTTCAACTTGCAAAGTCGAATTGGTTGAGTCTGAATCAACAAACTTAAGTATGTGCTATTAGCCTCGACTTTACAATAATCATTATAAGTAAATGAAAAATAGTATTTAACATGAACAATTATCCATTAGACTTTATTGAAAATATATGTAATAATATAGGTCCTAGACTTCCTGGAAGTAAAAATGAAGAAAAAGCAGGACAATATATAAAAAAAGAACTTGAAAAATATTGTGATGAAATTAAAGTAGAAGAATTTTATACTCCAATTTTAAAAAAATTTGTCTTGTTAAAAATATCAACTGCCTTTTTTTTAATATCTGCTATTTATTATATCATATCACCAATTTTCTCATTTATTATGATTCTTTTATATGTTGTTTTTATGGGATTACTAATCATATATCCTGAAATCATTGACAATTTTCTACCTAAAAAAAAATCATATAATATAATAGGTGTAAAAAAAGCTAAAAAAACTGGCAATAAAAAAGTTGTATTTTCTGCACATCATGATTCAGGATATGTTATGCCTTTATTTGAAAAATCTAAAAACGGATTTTTCTTATTAAAATTCAATATGATAATTTCTTTATTTTCTATTTTAATCATTGTTGCTAATTTTCTATTTGGTTATAAAACAATTTGGTTGTTTTATTATCTTATATTTTCAGGAATAATTCAATTTTATATCTCGACAAATATTAATTCAAAAAAAAAATCATTAGGTGCAAATGATAATTTATCAAGTGTTGCTACAATATTAAATATTGCAAAAAATGTTAAGAATCAAAAAAATGTTGACTTGATGTTTATTTCTTTTGGGTCTGAAGAAGCTGGTTGTGTTGGTTCACAAAAATTTGTAAGAAAAAACTACAAAGATATCAAAAATTCAATAAATATAAATTTTGAATCTGTTGGATGTGGTGATTACTTTGGTTTTTTGAAAAGTGAAAAATTTGGAAGAATAAAATATGATTATAAAAATTCAGATAAATTTTCAAGCATAATTAAAAAAAATGATGGAAAAATAATAAATAAAAACATTGGACAATTTGGGAAGAGCGATGGAGGAAGTTTTGCTAAATCTAAAATAAAATCTATATGTATCATTGGAACAAATAAATATGGACACATACCTAACTGGCATTCTATAAATGATGTTTTTAAAAATATAAAACCCAAAAATATTGATATTCTTACTAAATCATCATTAGAATATATTTCATCATTACAAAATAAACAATAAAATATTTAAGGGTATAAGTAAAACAAAATTTATTAAGCACACTTAGGGTGGGAATAAATCGTAGCGCAACTAATATTATTTACAGGATTAATCATCATTATAGGATATATATCTAGTATTTTTGCAGAAAAAACTAAAATTCCTGAATCTTTATTACTTATCTCAATGGGTTTTTTAATAGGCCCTGTATTTAAAGTAGTAGATTCTTCAAGCATCAGAGATTTTGTAACATCATTTACAATTATTGCAATTGTCATAGTCCTTATAGATAATGGGTTAGAATTTAATATCCCTATGTTATTTAAAACTATGATTGATTCAACATTATTTACACTTTCTGTAAATATTTTGATAACTATAATAGTAGGATTGGTCCTTAGTACAATATTTAAATGGAATCTTTTATTTTCATATTTCATAGGAGTAATATCAGCTGGATCAACAACAATAATAATCCCATTCTTATTAAAAGATAAGGAAGTCCAAAAAGATGCTAAAAAACTAATTTCATTAGAATCTATATTAAATGATACATCATTAATAATTATTGCTGTGGCTATACTTGAAATGATAAAAACTGGTGAGCCAAGAGCAATGGACGCAATAATATTTGGTCTTAGAATAATACTAATTGAATTTGTCAAAGGAATAATTTTTGCAGCGATATTTTTTGCAATATGGTTTAAATCAGTAAAAGCAATCCCAACTCATAAAAAAAGAAATTATATATTCATATTAGGTCTACTTTTTATTCTTTATAGCTTCACTGAGATATTACAAGGAAATGGCATAATTGCAGTCCTTACATTTTCAATATTACTTGGAAATGTAACATCTATTATGAAATTACTTAAACTAAAAGATAAAAGATATAGAAAAGATCATATTGAAACATTAAAATCAATCGAGCTTATCCAGATGGATTTTTCATTTTTCACAAGATCTTTATTTTTTGTTGTTCTAGGTTTATTAATTGACATAAATTCATATACCCTTATGACTTTTGCAATTGCACTAACTTTAATACTTATAATTTTAATTACTAGATTTGTATGTGTAAAATCAATCTTTGCAATAGAACACAGATATAAAAAACATAAACAAAATATAATCACAATAGTTCCAAAAGGATTTATTGCAACACTTCTAATATTTTTACCATATAGTGAAGGTATTTTCATACCTCAACTTGGTGAAGTTTCTGTATTGATAATAGTTGGAATGTCCTTTATTGCCATCTATGGTAATAAATTATTAAAAGGAAAAAAAGCATTCATTGAAAAAGGGATAACTGATTTTAAAGAATAAAATCCAAAAAATTATTTTCTTATTCCCATATGTATTTTCTTTACATCAAATATCAAAAAAAGATATATTGAATAAATCAAATATATTATTGTTGCTAATAATGTTTCCATTACAGCAAAACCAATTGATGCAAACATCATAAGCACTACAACAATCTTAACGGGATTAAGATATACTTTTTTTGTATGTTTTAATAAAAATAATCCCATCATAAGTATCAATATTGAAAATAAAAAAACAATAGTTGAAATATAGTCATCACTAATTAATACAGATAAAACCTGTATCAAAATTCCTGAAATTATCATCAGATAGCTATTTGGCCTATGATGAAGATGATGATGCTTATAATGTATAAAATGATGATGATTACTCATATTGTACCTGATATTGCATATATTTTAGCTTCTTCGTTAATTATACTTAATTTTGCTGGGCAATCCTCTAATTTAACTTTATCATCTAAAAAATTATTATAAGCTATTTTTTTTCCTTCACCTATAAAAAAAAGCATAATTGAATTTGCATTTAATACCATTTTTGGAGTCAAACTCATTCTCCTCCCAGGTGGTTTTGGTGAATTAGTAACCAACATGAAACCTGATTTTTTTTCTTTTAGGTTTGGATGATTCGGAAATAATGATGCAATGTGACCATCTTCTCCAACTCCTAAAACTAATATATCAATATTTTCTTTTAATTTTAATAATTCTTTATTATATTCTTTTATTTCATGTATTGGATCATCTGATTCACCAATATATCTATGGATATTTTCTTTTTTAAGAAATCCTTTTTTAATCATGTCATCTAAAAATGATTCCTTTGCAAGTCTATAATTACTTTGTTTATCCTCAGGTCCTACTAATCTTTCATCTGCCCAGAAAAAATGTATCTTATTCCATTCGTCAATTGTTAATGAATGAGTTTCCTTAAATCCATCAAATAATGCTTTAATACTTCTTCCTCCTGGAATTGCAACAGTAACTATTTCTTCTTGTCTTAAAACTTTTTTTATTTCATGACAAAAGTATGATACAGAATCAACTTTAAGATGTGTATAATCATGTACTTCAACTAATTTTACATTATCCATAATATATTTTTAGGTGACCAATTTTATAAAGTTTTTGAAAAAAGAAAATTAAACTGTATTAATCGGAAAATTAATTATTTTCTTAAAATCCATGAAATACAATATTTCCATTAATACTAGGAAAAAAGATTTCATCTTTTTTCTCTTTCACATGCAAGTCCTTTTATAATTCATTTACATTCGTATTGTCAAAGTTATAATAACTTTAACATTTTAGGACTTGCTATAAAAAAGAGCATAGCTCTAAATTAATAATGAAAAAAATTTATAAATTAAATAAATCACAAATAATCTTATGCTTAAAATTAGACTTACAAAAAATAAATCTGAATTTTTAAAAGTATTAAAAATAAGAAAAGAAGTATTTGTAAAGGAACAAAATGTCGCACTTGATATTGAAGTAGATGGACTTGATTCATCATCAAAACATGTCATGGCTACCTATAATGATAAAGTAATTGGATGTGCAAGATTAAGGTTTTACAAAAATAAATTAAAAGCTCAAAGAATTGCAGTTCTAAGAAAATATAGAGGAAAAGGTTTTGGTAAAGATTTGATGTTGTATATTGTAAAATATGCAAAAAGAAAGAAATTAAAAGAAGTCTATTTTGAAGCACAGTATTATATTAAAGGATTCTATGAAAAATTAGGTTTCAAAGTACGAGGAAAATCTTTCATTGAAGAATGTACAGGAATTAAGCATATTGAAATGTATATGAAGATTAAATAAAGAAAAAAATCAAAAAAAAAAATATTTGCTTATTTTGCTGCTTCTGCTAGTTTCTGATCAATTGCTGATTTAAATGCTGCAAATGGTTGAGAACCTACAACTTGCACTGCTTCAATTGTACCATCATCAGATGAAACTCCAATAAAGAATCCAGGTGTTCCACTATTTCTAGCTGCTGCACCATCTTGAAGATCTGCTTCTATTTCAGCTGCAACTTCAGGATCAACTAAACATTCAACATAAGCATCCATATCAAGTTCAAGTTCTTCAGCCCAAGCATTATAATTTGAGGTACCAATTAAACCTTGATTTTCAAATATTTTGTCATGGTATTCCCAGAATTTACCTTGTTTATCTGCACAATTCGCAGCAATTGCTGCAGGCTTTGCCTCTGCATGGAATCCAAGTGGAAAATCTCTAAAAACTAATTTTACTTTTCCTGTCTCAATATATTCAGTTCTTATCTGACCAAGAGTTTGTGTATAAAATCTGCTACAAAATGGACATTCATAATCACTAAATTCAATTATTGTTACAGGTGCATTTTCATCTCCTTCAACTGGATCATCATCCATACTTACTTTAATTGCATTTGGTGCTGTTGGCGCTACTGGTGCACTTGGCTCTGGTGCGCTAGGTGCTTCACCACCTATTGCTGCATCGATTATTGGTTTAAATGCTGCAAATGGTTGTGCTCCTACTAATTTTCTTCCATTTACAAAGAATGTTGGTGTTCCACTAACACCTTTTTGCTGACCTTCTTTAAGATCTTTTGCAACAATGTCTGCCTTTTCATTATTATCAACACATAAATTAAATTTATCCATATCAAGACCTAATTCTTCAGCCCAAACTTTATAATTTGCTGTACTTAATGCTCCTTGGTTATCAAAAAGTTTATCGTGGTATTCCCAGAAATTACCTTGATCTCTTGCACATTCTGCTGCTTCAGATGCACCTTGTGCCTGCTTGTGAAACCCTAATGGAAAATTCTTAAAAACAACTTCAACTTTATCACCATATGTTTTTTTTATCTCTTCGACTGTTGGAACTGCTCTTGAACAATAAGGGCACTCAAAATCGCTAAATTCTTCAATAATTACTTTACCTTCTGTTGGTGCTTTTTCACCTTCATTATCAGATTCTGCTTCCTTGTAGCTTTCTCCTGTAATAGAATTCAATACTTTAATTGCATCAATCAATATATTCTTGTCTCCTTCTTCTGACAACTTCATTGATATTGAATTTAAATCCTCTGAAGTTTTCATCTCTTTACTCCTAAAATCAAATCCATCTGTAATCAATGTTGTTATGAATAATATTGCAAATAGATATGTTGCGTATTTCCAAAAATCATTTCTTGGTCTTCTTGGTGGTTCATGACTTGTATGCTTACCATGATCACTATGTTGTTTTTTTGCTTGATGTTTCATGTTTTTACCCCGCTCCTTAAATTTTTTATATTTTAATATAATCTTTTTATTTTTGAGTGCTTTATAAACATAGATAAAAATAAAGAAAATAATAGGTAAAAATAGGTAAAAAAACCCTAAAAAAAACTGATAATCAAAATTAAAATCCCTAATGCAAAACAATAATATGAAAATTTATGAAAACCATCATTATTTATTATCTTAACAAGGAATTTTAATGTGATATAACCAATTATTGCAGAGGATAAAAAACCTAGAACCATAGAAGATAATGGTTCAGAACCAACTCCATTTTTTATAAATAAATAAACATTGGCTCCAAGTATTGCAGGAATTGAAAGTAAAAATGAAAACATTGCTACTTTTTCTTTTTTTATTCCTAAATACATCCCTGTGCTTATTGTCATACCACTACGTGAGACGCCTGGAAATACTGCTAATGCTTGTACAATTCCTATCAATATAGAACTTAACAAAGTTAAATCTTTTTTTTCTTTTTTCTTTTTTGTTCCTATCAAAACTAAACCTGTAAATATTAATGCAAATCCTACATAAAACAAATTTGAAGATATTCCATCAATATATCCACTTACAAAAAAACCAAATATCCCTATAGGAATACTTCCAACAAAGAGAAAAAAAAACAATTTAAAATATTCATCTTTAAAATCTAGTCTTATAACAGATTTTATTATCTTAAATATTTCATCCCTATAATAAAATATTACAACTAATATTGTTCCTAAATGCAATATCATATCAAAAAAAACACTTGATTCTATATCCATGAATTTATGAAAGATTGCTAAGTGACCTGAACTTGAAATTGGAAGCCATTCTGTAATACCTTGTACAATTCCTAAAATAATTGCCTGAATTATGTTTACCATTTAATTACCTCTAATACTTAATGTTTAATTATGTTTTCATTTAATTAATCCTTATACTTGGACTGCTGTCCTTATGTATTCATCAAGGATTCTTGAAAATTGATTCTTATCTTTTACATATAATAATTTTTGATAAAGTTCTTGATTATGAAATACTTTTTTTATCCATTCTGCAAAATCATTTTTCTCGTGATTGTTATGATGATCAAAAACAATCATATCTATTGATTTTATTTTATCATTAAGCTCTATAATGTTTTTTAGTATCGTTCCATCTGCTAATTTAAAATACCTTTCAGGTTCAACATTTGGATTTACTTTTTCTTTGTGAATATTTTTAGGTTCTGAATTTAAAGCATTTAAATTCATTACATATTTTGAATCAATAAAAAATTTAATTTCTTCTTCTAACTCTGACCTTAATTCATCTTTTATCTCTTCTTTTATTTTTGGTTCTATCTCTTTTATTATATGATTCTCTATTTTTGGAGTAATATCTATTTCAATTTCTCCTTTTAATTTCCCTATTTCTCGCCTTGAAATTCTGTTAATTTCTTTTGCAATAAGTTCTGGATTTTCTAATATTCTTGATATCTTTGCCATAATCTCTTTATCAATATGTTTTTCTGATTCTGAATATTTCTGTATCTCTTCAGCAATCAGATCTGCCATTTGTATTCTATCTTTAACATTTTTTATCTTTTCTGCTAGTTCTGGTAATTCAATTACTTCTTTTACCCAATTATAGAAATCATTCTTATTGTCATTAACATGATCTATGAATTTTTCATATTCAATATCTGTCAAAATTGAATCTAATTCAATAAGATTTTTTAAAACTCTTCCATCTTTCATCCTAAAATATTTTTCAGGTCTTATTAGATTTTTTTGTCTCATTTCTTTAATTGGCATTCTTCTAAAATAATCCATATCAGCTTCTTTTTGAATTCTTTGTGGTTCTTGTACAAATACTTTTTCATTTGGTTTCTCAACTATTTTTACTTCTTCTTTTACTTCTTCTTTTACTTCTTCTTTTACTTCTTCTTTTACTTCTTCTTTTACTTCTTCTTTTACTTCTTCTTTTACTTCTTCTTTTACTTCTTCTTTTACTTCTTCTTTTACTTCTTCTTTTAC
>JABHHN010000040.1 GCA_018671515.1 archaeon
TATTTATTTGGTAAAAAAGATAAAAAATGAAATTTTTTTTCTAAAAAGAGTTTTTAAGATACTTTTTTTCATAGTTACCATTTTTTAATAAGTTTTTATTCCTATTTCATATGAAGGGGGTCTATATATTAGTTCTAGTACTGATAATTGTATCATGTACTCAGCAAAATGCTAATCAAATAACTGCAAATGTTATAGCTGAAGAACATTTAATTGAAGAAATAAAAGAAGTTTCTATTAAACAAGTAATTGAAAAACCAAAATGTCCAGAATCCTGTAATGATAAAAAAAAATGTACTAAGGATATATGTTCTGAAAAAACAAATTATGAATGTACATATAAAGAAATAATGCCTTGTTGTGGAAATGATATTTGTGATGAAGGTGAGACGTATGAAATTTGTCCATCTGAATGCAGTCTTCCCAAAGAATATCTCTTTAAGTTTGTAGAAAAAAAGTTTGATTGTGATTTTGAAGGTGAATTTATTTTGAACAATATCTCTATAGGAAAACTAAAGAATAATAATTATCTATTGACATTAGAAGAATATTCTAAATACAAACTAGTAAATCTGACAGATATTAAAATTGAAATGAAAGAGTGGTATGGGTTTAATTATTTTGATTCTAATAGAGATGAATATTGTATTAATGGGACTTTTCAAAATTGTGACTATGATAATTGGAGAGCTGATTTATATTGTTGGAATTTTGAACACAATGAATCCTATTTTAATGGATCCGAAGAACAAATAAATATAACTTTTAAACCAAATTGGCCATATTCTTATGCAATGATGAACTTTATAACTCCAAATGAAGTAGGTTGGTATTTTGATGAAAAAATCAGATTAAAAGGAGAGGATTATCAAGAAGATATTGATAAAATACATAAGATGATGAGTGCAAAACTCTATCTTTTAGATAGTATTAGTTCAGAATCAAAGACAAAAGAGTATTGGACTTTACCTACTGAATCATTAAGTAAAATGCAATTAGATTGCGAAGATTGGGCTACTTCATTTATATCTCTTATGAAAAATTTTGATCCAGAAATTAAATGTTTTAATGTCGGAGTACCTTGGCATCTGACAACTTTTTGTAAATATGATGAAAAATATGTATTTTTTGATCAGAATAATTTTATGATTAAGACATATGTACGGGATGATTATCCTTATTCAAAAAAATATGATAAAGTTAGGAATTGGGTAGAAACATTTTTTGATTCTTTTGGTTATCCTTCATATTTGTGGATAGTAGAATCAGCATTTGATGAAAAAAATTATTATGAATTTGAACATAGAAAAGATTTTATCAAGTGGGCAATAGAACAATAATAAATATTTTATTCATTAAACCATTCATCAATCATTTCTTCAGCTAACTTCCCATAAGGTTGGAAATCTCTTCCATCTCTATCTTCATTTTCTGGATCAGTGTGATATTTCCAAATGTATATTCCATGTATGAAGTCTTTGTTTTTGATTGATTGAAACATTGCATCATATGCATCTGCTTGTGCTTTTTCATTTTTTTCTTCATTATCATCCCATTTCCAAGGATCATTAGCAGTGCCAGACACACTTCTATATCCAACTTCATTAAAAATTATAGGTTTATCAAATTCTTTGCTTATTTTTTCTAATTCATCAATATATAATGTCCATCCTTCTTTTAATTCTTCAACTATTGGATTTTTTTTGTCACTAATTGTAAAATATGCACTAAGTCCAATATAATCAACATCATCCCAAAATTCAATTTTGTTATAATCACTATGGTGTGCTGTATATGTAATTTTTCCAGAATATACTTCTCTTACTCTTTTTATGACTTCTCTCCAATAATCTGTCTTGTCACTAATTCCTGCAAATTCATGACCTACAACGAAAATTTCAGTATTTGTCTTTTCTGCTAATTTAGCATAATGTAATATATATTCATGATAGCTTTCAAACCATGCATGTAATTTATTTTCATCATCAAACTTAATGTCTCCAGCCCATTTGCCATCTGCATCAAAATCTCTGCTCCATATCTGAGGTTTGAACATTACAATTAAGTTATTGTCATGTGCATTTTTTATTTCTTTTTCAATTGAAATATCTCTGTCAGATCTATCTCTTCCCCATAAATTAATTTCTGTACTATCAACATTTTCCTGTGATCCAAATGGATTTATTGTAATTGAATTCACACCTAGAGCTATTAAATAATCAATTGTATCATATGATTTCTCACTTCCATATCCATTGCCATTCCTATATGATCTTGCATAATTCACACCTTTTATGAAATTATGAGGAAGTGTTTTTTCTATTGAATCTTCTAATACATCTGCAGTTATATCATTGGATGAAATATTAGTATTACAGGAAGAAAATAACATAATAAAACATAATAAAAAAATTATTTTATTCATTGTAAAAACTTCAGGTTTTTTTTCTTTAGTAGAAGATAATAGAATGGAACAAATTCAATTATATAGAACCACCAAGGTACAAACCAATCTCCTGTATTTATCAATTGAATTAATGCAATATATGCAAATCCAATTATTACTGATAGATATAATAAAGATTTTTTGTAAAACAAAGCAATAAGTGGTATTATCCATAATACATACCAAGGTAAAAATGTTGGAGTCAATAATAAAAATGATGTTAGAGTAATCATTATTGAACCAATAAAATTCTTTGAATAAAAAAATAAATATCCAACAATTCCTATTAAAATTATTCCTAATATAGCTCTTGTCATGAACCTAGGATCTCCAGTAAATTGCAGAACTATTTTTTTTATAATTGAATAAATAAATCCATTGAATTCCCAATCCTTTGAATATGCTAAAAGACCTTTGAATAATAATTTTGGATCTATAAAATATGGTAGGTATGAAAGTATCACAATTGGAATTGAAATTAATATGATGAATTTATTTTTAAGATATTTATAAAATATTGGAAATAAAAATATAGGGAAGAATTTTGATAAGAATGATAATGTTAGAGCAAATATTGACAATGTTTCTTTTTTTATCAATAATAGATAAATAGATGCCATCATAAAAAAGATGGCAATTACATCATTATGTCCGGTTCCTGCAACTTCAATAATTAAAAGAGGATTCCATGCATAAATTATAAGATTCTTTAAATCAATATTTTTTAGTTTTAATATCAAATAAATTATATACATTATTAGCAAATCAAATATAACAAATACAATCTTAAAAAAGAGAATTGACCCTGAAATTCTATATGAAATAAAAAATATGAATTCAGAAATTGGTGGATAAATTGTAGGAATACTTTTATGATTTATTCCTCTGTGTTGGTCATCTACTAAATGAGAAACTTGTGGTGCATTAGGTGCATACTGATAAGGGTTTATTCCATTTAGTTGCATTTTTCCATCCCAGATATATCTATATATATCATCAGAAAGACTAGGAGCACAAAATAGCATTGTAATTCTGAATATTATGGCAAAAAAAATCATAATTTTAATATAAGAAAAAGTATGTTTTTTTTTAACAAATTGTTTCTGATAGATTAATATTAAATATCCTATTGCTAAAATTGAATAAGTAAATAAGAAGCTAGGTACATTATTTCTTATGTTTTTTAGATTTAATATATTGAAGTATGAGATTTCAAAAATAAGGCCAAATAGGATTAATTTAAAAATATTTTTATTCATCAGAAATTATTAATTAGAATTTATTAATAAAGGTTTAATTTAAGTATTAAAAAAAATCATATAATTAAATGAATAACTCTCTAAATACAACCCATAATATTTTTGATCCTGCTTTTATTGTACCAGATGTAGTTCCAGATATTTTTGACTTGCCAATTCTTTTTCTTTGGTTGACTTTTATTTCAGAAAATTTTAATTTCTTTTTTGCAGCTCTAATTTGCATTTCAACAGTCCAACCAAAATTTTTATCCTTCATATCAAGCTTTAGAAGTTTATCAAATTTAATTGCGCGGTAAGGTCCTAAATCAGTATATTCATATTTCCAGAATAATTTTATTAGAAAGACTGCTAATTTATTTCCAAATTTTTGGTGTGAATAACCAAATCCACCTCTTGTACCAAGAACAAAATCATATCCTTCATTTATTTCATTAATAAATTTAGGAATATCTTTTGGATCATCAGTATATTTTCCATCCATAAATATTACAACATCTGGATTTATTTTTTTGCAATAATCAATACCTACAAGACATGCTCTTCCATATCCTGCTTCTGTTTCTATTACATATGCTCCTTTCTCTTTGGTAATTTTTGAGGTATTATCTGTAGAACCATTACTTACAACAATTGTGTTTTCTAAATATTTTTTAGGCATTTCATCAAGAAGTTTAGACAATGCTAACTCTTCATTCATGACTGGAATAATTATTGCTGTTTTCATGCAGGTGATGCCTTTAATTTGATAGATTGATATATGCTATATCCAACAAAAGAGGATGTTCCAAAAATAAACATTAGTGTGTATATTGCATAGATAAAATTATTTACTTTAATTGAATAAATGAATGTAAATATCAAATATATAAAAAATAATATTTCAAATTTTAAAACAGGTGAGAATTTTATTTGATATTTTTTATTAGTCCAATTTTTATTTATGTTGTTGCTTCCATATTTAGGTGTTCTTTCAAATACTTTGTTTTTTAAAAAGAGTGCACTAAAAACTGCGTGCACAGTATTTATTAAGAATCCTGATCCTAATAATGAAGCAAGAAAAATTTCAGAATTTTTTTTCTTTTTATTTAAATTCATTCTAGCAATTTTAAAATATGTTGAAGGAATAAAAGAGAATAATATTAAAACTGAGGAATAAATAGTTAGAGTATTTAGCATTTTATATTTTGTTGATAAATACAAAATTATTGGAAACATAAGTATTATCAAAAGAAAGACAACTGAAAAAAATGATAAGAATAGATGATATATTGCTTGTATTTTATTTGATAATTTCATATTTGATCTGACTACTTTTTTAGAGAGTTTCATTGCACATTCAACGCTTCCCATAGTCCATCTTTTTTGCTGCCTTCTATATGCATTTACACTTGCAGGAAGTTCACTAGGGGTAACAATTTCTTTTACATATACACTTTTCCATCCTTTTAACTGAGATCTATAACTTAAATCTAAATCTTCTGTAAGAGTATCATGTTGCCATCCTTCTGCATCAATAATTGTTTTTTTTCTCCAGATGCCTGCAGTTCCATTGAATCCAAAAAAATGTCCACCATTATATCTTGCAGATTGTTCTATTCCAAAATGACCATCTAAAAATACTGATTGTATTTTAGTCAATATGGATTGATCTTTATTTGCATATCCCCATCTTGTCTGTACAAAACCTATTTTATCATTTGAAAAATGTGGTATTGTTTTTTTTAGAAAATCAGGTTGTGGTATAAAATCAGCATCAAATATTGCAATATATTCTCCAATGCACAGATTTAATCCATTTTGTAGTGCACCTGCTTTAAAACCAATCCTCTCTTTTCTTGTGATGTGGTTTATATTAAATCTTTTTTTACTATATTTACTGACAATGTTTTTAATTATTTTTTTAGTCTCATCAGTTGAATCATCAAGAATTTGGATTTCTAATTTATTTTTTGGCCAGTCCATTTTCACTGTATTTTCTATAAGTCTTTTAACAACATATTTTTCATTATATGTTGGAAGTTGTATTGTTACAATTGGGTAATCTGTAATTTTCTTTATTTTTTTAATTTCATTTTTTGATTTTAATGATCTAAATATTAAATATATTAAATTTAAAGAATAAGAAAATTGGATTGCGTTTAAAAAAATATAAATTCCAATAATTGATTGCTCAAATATGTTCATAAGAGGTAAGACATTAAATTATATTTTTAAAGTGTATGTTTAATGGTTATACTTCAAAAAGGATAATTTATTTTCTTTCATACATTCTAAAATAGTAATCATATGGATTTTTTTCATCTTTAATTCCTTTCTCTTCACTTATCATTTTCCATTCATTTAGATCAAATTTTGGAAAATAGATATTTCCTGTAAACTCATGTTCAATATGGGTTATATATAATCTGTCAGCATATTTTAGATATTGTCCATATATTGATGCACCACCAATTATGAAAGCTTCATCTTCATCTTTTGTCATTTCAAGAGGCATAGGAATTGATGTTGCAAATTCAACATTTGGAATATCATGTGTAACAAAATCTAAGACTATATTTCTTCGATTTGGTAAAGGTCGTCCTAGTGATTCATATGTTTTTAATCCCATGATGACTGATTTACCAGTAGTTATTTTTTTGAAATATTTGAAATCTTCAGGTATATGCCAAGGTATTTTTAAGTCATTGCCTACTAACCAGTTTTTATCCATTGCCCAAATCATTGATAACATTGTATTAACCTCTTTTTTTTTATATTGCAACAGGTGCTTTTATTTTTGGATGAGGATCATAATCAACAAGCTTAAAATCCTCATATTTGAATTTGAATATATCTTTAACATCAGGATTAATTTTCATAGTTGGTAGACTTTTAGGTTCACGTGATAATTGTTCTTTAACCTGATCCAGATGATTTAGATATATATGAACATCTCCAAAAGTATGAATGAAATCTCCTAATTCAAGTCCTGCAACTTGTGCAATCATCATTGTAAGAATAGAATAGGATGCAATATTAAATGGTACACCTAAAAATACATCTGCACTTCTTTGATATAATTGGCAGGATAATTTTCCTTCTGCAACATAGAAATGAAATAAAGTATGGCATGGTGGTGGAGCACCATTCTTATCTTTTATTAATTTCATAATGTCAGCTACATTCCATCCACTGACAATTATTCTTCTTGAAGTTGGGTTATTTTTTAACATATCAACAGCACCTTGAATTTGGTTGATTGTCTCTCCTTGATATCCTTGCCAAGCAGTCCATTGTTTTCCATATACAGGACCAAGGTTTCCCCATTTATTTGCAAAGTCTTCATCATTTTTTATGTTTTCAATGAATTCTTTTTTATTTTCTTTCCATACATCACTATATCTTGGATACTTTTTTTCTAAATTATTAGCTTCTAGATATTTAGCATATGGCCAGTCATCCCAAATAGGAACTCTATTTTGTGCAAGATATCTAATATTAGTATCACCAGATAAGAACCATAGAAGTTCATGAATAATCATCCTTAAGAAAACTTTTTTTGTTGTAAGAAGTGGAAATCCTTCTGATAAATCCATTCTCATCTGATAGCCAAATGTAGATATGGTTCCAACACCAGTTCTATCTTCTTTTTTTATTCCTTTATCAAGAATATGTTGTAGTAAATCTAAGTATTGTTTAATTTTTAATCCCCCTTAAAATAAGAAAAATAATCATTTATTCCTTTTTAAAGCTTTTGACAAAATTAATGGTTTAATTTACAATGCCTTTTGTTTCTTTAAGCATATTTTGGCACTGTTCAAGAATTTCTTCAATTTTTTGTATATCAATTTCAATGACTGGAGAATATTGGAATTTTTCTCTCATTTCAATAATCTGATCCTCTTTATTCTTAGTAGTGGATTTTATTGATTCTATATAATTTTTAAAGTCACTATCAATTTTTCCTTCTTCAGCTAGATTTTCTACTAATGAAAGTGTACATTCTTGATTTCTCGATTCATAACCAAATTTTGTGATTATTGAAAGGCAACAGTGATACATAATATAAAATCCAATATTTATACACCAATCATAATGACCAGCACTCTTGTTTGTAATAAAAACATCTAGATTATGTTCTGCCTTTTTTATAAATTCTTTTGCAAGATCATTATTTGGTTTAATTTTAACAAGACCTCTGTGCACATTTCCTTTTTCTAATTCTTTTTTTGCTTTATTGATGCACCATTTTACATGTTTTTCAGATCTGGACATTTTTTATCACCTTTACAAACAATTCTACACCATGAATAACAGCACAGCTACTAACAATTTCTATTATTGGTTTATCCTTGTTTTTTAGTTTATCTTCAAAATTTTTTTCTGTCATATAAAGCGGATGGATTTTCATTCTATTATTTTTATTAATATCATTTACTTTTTTTTGAATTTTCTTATAATTAGCAGAGTTTTTTAATATAAAACCAACATCAATATCTCCTGCTTTTTTTCCTTTTTTTAGAACAGAGCCAAATAACAATATTGATTTAGTCATATTACTAAATATACCAAGATCAAGTATCCATCCTTTAACATAGTTTGAATAATCATTTTCCATTAGTATAAGTTCTAAAAGTTTTATTGCATAATCATTTTTAGTATTGACTTTATAAAAAGTTGCATTTCCCATTTTTTTGCTTTTTAGAATGTTTTTTTCTTCTAGTCTTTTAAGTAGTTTAATTGTACCAACATTACTT
Source organism: archaeon (assembly GCA_018671515.1). Classification (GTDB taxonomy): domain Archaea; phylum Nanobdellota; class Nanobdellia; order Woesearchaeales; family GW2011-AR15; genus JABHHN01. The sequence continues at coordinate 8,442 of JABHHN010000040.1, forward strand.
ATTTCAAGCTTATCTTTGAGATTATGTGCATTATAATCTACTAAATAGTCTGTAAATAGTATTTTTATTGCATTTTTTGCCCTTTTGGTTATTTCCATTGTACCTTAACTCATAGTTAAAGTACATTAACTCTGAGTTAATATATAAATATTTTGTTTTTGAAAGATTTTAATTAGTAGAATTGTAAAATAAATTTAATAAAAAATGAATAATTTTTTTAATGCAGTAGATAATTTTTCTAATTTTATTTTAAAATAATTATATTTAAGAGCAATTACATAAATATATTTTATTTGATTTTGAATAATAATAAACACCATACTCTGCATTAGATTTTGGTTCATATATATGTTTCCACCAAATTTTTTCATTCAATAATTTACTAATTTTTAAACTAAATCCTGAGCTTTTAATTAAATACATATTAGTTGTTGTAGGATCTAAAAATGTGTTGTTTAAAATTGTAGTTTGAGTACAATTACAATCATTTCCTTCTTTACTTATTGGATCATTTATGTAATTGAATTTATAAAATATTAATATTGTAAATATAAAAATAATAACTATAATCCAACTAATAATATATTTCTTTTTCATCCAAATATACTAAAACTATAATTGAATATAAATTATTTTCGTAAAACTTAATTAAATAATTAGAAGTTTAATTCAAATCATTACAATACATTTTATTCTTCTTTAGAATTTATTTTTCTAGGGAATCTGCAGTAAAGGTATTTTTCACATTGTGAGCCTTGTGGAAGACCTACAGTTTTACACATAGGACATAAATCTTCTTTTTTTTCCTCTTCAAGTAATTTTAGAGGAAGTGTAGGTGAATTATGGAATAGAACTTGGAGCATTCCACCTAATTTTTTTCCATAAGGCAATATTTTTTTATGATATGTTTTATATTTTAAAATTTCCATAACTTCTTGTTTAGTAAATTGATACTTTCCATTTGGGTTGATTAATGTATCTATGAATTCTTTCATTACAATCTCTGCATTTTTCATGCCTTTTTCTCCTGACCAATAAAATTTTGGTACGTGTGAAAAATAATATGGCTTTAGATCCATTTCAGGATATGCAAAAATTATTGCTTTTATTGGTGAATTCCCAAAACAAGAACTTAACATATAACTTAAATTAGAACCATATGGAAGTATGCTTTTTTGAAATAATTTATAATTCATCCATTTAGGGATTGTTTTTAATTTGTATCTATACTTTCCTCTTTTTTCTGTTAAAATTGATACAAATTCTCTTATTGCACCGCGTACAAGTTCTTCTTTCATAATTCCTTTTTCATCCTTCCATATATTCTTATAATTTTTGAAATAATATGGTTTAAGATTTCTTTCAGGATAACATTCAATTAAAAGTTCATATAGATTACCAAAACACTGCTCTACACATCTTAGATGATTTTCATAAAATATTTTATAA
>JABHHN010000041.1 GCA_018671515.1 archaeon
CCTAATTATATTGTAAGTGACAAAAAAAATTAAAAATCTAATATTTTGAACAATTGAATAGTTTAATAAAAATATAGATTTTTGATAATAAAAATAGTGAAACTAAATGTTTCGAAGTCGTCCAAGCAACAATATGTGGTGCTATATATAGCAAAAACATTAATAAAAAAATTAGATCAAGATAGGAAAAATTTTTTTTTTTATATAATGAATTAATTATTGAGCTAAATGCATAAATTAAAGCAACAATCATAATAAACTTGTTGGGAATATTTGAATAACGTATTTTTTTTTCATTAATAGATGTACCATCTTCATAGATACCAAATAAAATAAATGTTATTTTTTTAAACACCCCTTTGGAATAATCATAATAATTTTTTTTAATAAATTCTAAATTTTTAATATAAAAATTGACGTTTTTTAGTCAATTTTCTATAAAATTAGATAATACTTAAATATAAGATTTAATTTTCAAAGATTGATTTACTATTAATTAGTGAAGAAGATGGATTTTAAAGAAGTAGAAGCAATAGGAAGAGTTGAATTTTTAGGTAATCATACTGATTATAATAAAGGGTATGTCATAGCTGCAGGAATAGAAGCTAAAACTACTGCACAAGGTAGAACAATTGATGATAAAATAAAATTTCATTCTCAGCAGATAGAAAATTTGGGAGATGGTCAAAATCCAAATTTTGAGATGGGTCTTGAAATATTGACTGACTCTGTATCATTATCACCTCAAGAATTTGTAAAAGTATTGGATGAAAAGTTAGTTCCAAAATGGGCAAGATATCCACTTGGAGTCGCATATTTTTTACAAAAAGATGGATTAGTTACATTTGATAAAGGTTTTGAAATAAATTATGCAGGTGACTTGGATTTTGGTTCAGGATTATCATCTTCAGCATCATTTGAAGTTGCAACATGGAAAATATTAAAAAAATTATTTCCATTCAAACAAGATCTAAAAAAAGCAGCATTATTGTGCCAATCCGCAGAAAATGAAATTGCTGGTGCGCCCTGTGGTAATATGGATCAGTTTTCTATTTTAAATGGAGATCTTACATACATTGATTGTGATGATTTATCACATGAAAAATTAGAATTGCCAGATGGTTGGGAAATAGCAGTATTAAATACTGGTGTATATCATGAAGTTTCTGCAAAAGAAGGTTTTCCAAGAAGAAGAATTGAATCTGAAACTGCAGCGAAATACTTAGGTGTTAAATTTCTTAGAGATGCAAATATTGATTTATATCATGAAAAATATGAAGAACATAAAGAAAGATTAGCAGATTCAACATTTGAAAGATATTATAAAAGACCACTTAGTAGAGCATTCCATGTAATAAATGAAAATAATAGAGTAAGAGAAGTTAAACAATCATTAGTTGAATATGCAGAGAAAAAAGAAAAAGGTAAAGCAAGAATTGAAGATGAAAATAAATTATATAGAATATTAGTAAATACAATGACTGCGTCTCATGATAGTTCTAGTATATATTTCAATAATAGTTCTAATGAGTTGGATATTATGGCAAAGTTGGCTTGGAAAGAAGGACTTGCTGCAAGATTATCAGGTGGTGGATTTGGTGGTTCTGTAATTGCAATTATTAAAGATGATGCCCAAAAAGAATCATTGAATGAAATTGCACGTCTTTATGAAGAAAAAACAGGAATAAAAGTACAGCCAAAAATCTATAAAATTGCTAAAGGAGCATATCATAATAGTTGAAGATGGGAGTTAAAGAATTAAATACAGCTGATTTAGTTGAATATGGGTACACTGGTTTTGATGGAAAATTAGATTCTGTTGATAAAAAAGTCTATAGATTAAAGAACGATTATATGGAAGTTCTTCTGTCAAATTTTGGTCCAACTATTTTAGCAATAAATGTTCCTAAAATAAAAGAAAATGGAAATGAACATGAAAGTGAACTTGAAAATATTTTATTAGGACATAAAGATTTTAATGACTATTTAGATGATAAATCTTATATTGGAAAAATTGCAGTTGGTCAATGGGCAAATAGAATTTCAAATGCAGAATATTTTGATGAAAATTTATTAATGGATGGTCATAGAAGAAATTTCAAAAATGTTAAATTATTTCCAAATGATGGACCAAATAATCTTCATAGTGAACCTCTGGGATGGAGTAGTAAAATGTGGGATGTAAGAGCGGAAGGTGAGTCAATTGTTTTTTCACTTAATTTAAAAGAAGGAAATCATGATTTTCCTGGAAATATAAAAACTGAAGTCAAAGTAAGTTTGTCAGATGATAACGAATTAAAATTTGAATATATTGGTGAAACTGATAAAAGTACTCCTTTTAATCCTACTTTTCACGGATATTTTAATTTAAGTGCAGGATTAGGAACAATTAAAGATCATGTGCTAACATCAAATGCAGATAGATATATGGAATTATCAAGTTCTAAAGTTCCAGTAAATGATGATGCAATAAATGAAGTTTCATCAACAAGATATGATTTTAGAAAAGGATTAAAAATAGGTAGTGATGAATTTTATGAAAAAGAGGGGTATGATTCTTGTCTTGTTTTTCCTAATAAAACAAAAGGAATTGCAGAAGTTTATCATCCTGGAACAAAAAGATTTGTAGAAATGACTACTGATCAAAAAGCATTTCATTTCTATACTGGTTATTGGCTTGAAAAACCTTTTAATAAATCTCAAGGATTTTGTCTTGAAGCAGAAAGACCTGTTGATATTGTTAATAGACCTAATTGGTGGGCTGAATTTGGTACTCCTTTTACTCAACCTAAAGAAACGTATGAACAAAAAACAACATACAAGTTTGGTAGATTAAAAAAATAAAATAATAAATTTTCCTAATTCTAAATTAATACTTAACATTTTATAATAAAGTAAATTATCATAATATACAATGAAACTTCAAATACATCAATTCCTAAGTAAGACTGGTTTATTTTCATCAAAAGAATTAATAATTAGAGCAATAAAAAAAGGAGAAATAACACTTGATGGAAAGATTGTAAAAAATCCAAAGTTTGATTTAAATCCTAAAAAAAGAAAAGTATTCTATAATAAAAAAAATATAGATATGTTAATTGATGATATATATATAATAATTAACAAACCACAAGGTTATCTTTCTTCTAAAATAACAGAATCAGATATACAGATGTCTAAAAAATCAGTGTTTGAATTGATAAAAATAAATGAAGAATTAAATGAACTGCAAAAAAATTCATTATTTTGTGTTGGTCGTCTTGATGAAGATACATCAGGATTGTTGGTATTAACAAATGATGGAAAAATTGGACATAGAATTACAAATCCTAATTCAAATATAAAAAAAAAATATTATGTTGAATTAAAAAATGAATTGAGTGATGAAGATATAAAAAATATAGAATCAGGAATATCTATTAAATTAAGGATTGAAGATAATACAGTTTACCATGATGCAAAACCTGCAATAATTGAAAAAATTGAAAGTTATAATTATTACATAACACTCACAGAAGGAAAAAAACATGAGGTTAAGAAAATATTTGAAGCAGTAGACAATCAGGTTTTGGAATTAAAAAGAACATCAATTGGAGAAGTAAATATTAAAGATTTAGAGTTAGAAATTGGTGAATATAAATTCTTAGAAAGAGAATTTATTATGAAATATATTTTTGATGAGTGAATTTTAACATGAATATGGTTTTTAATAAGTAGTTATTGTGTCATTATTTTTAGACATAGTATCCAGCTCTGCTGTATGCAAAATGTGCAAGCCAAGGGCTTGCTATATCACAATTATATTGATTAAAAAAATACATATATTCAAAAAACAAAAATAAGTAATGATTAAATTCTTTTTTTTTCCGATAGACTAAAAAAGCTTTTCTTTTTCTAAATCACCTATGCCTAGAAGATTACAATCACCATCATCAATTAATATGTACAAACAATGTGCAAGAAAATATTTTTATAGATATCTAAAAAGACTTCCTACAAAGCCATCTATTCATCTTGTAAGAGGTAGTGTTGCACATAAGGTTCTAGAGGATTTTTATGATTTAGAAGTTGATGATTATGATGTAGATATCAGGATGACTTTCATGCAGGCAATGATTAGAATGCTTAAGCAATATTGGGATGATTCTGCATCTCAGCTTGCAAAATTAGATATGGAAAAAGAAGAGATTGCACAGTTCTATGAAGAAACACAATTGATGTTGATAAATTGGTTTGAGATTTTCTGGGAGAAGTTCCAAAAGCAGATTAAATTAGGTCTTAGTCAATCTGAAGCATTTAAAAAAGTCACTCCTAAAAGAGAAGCACTATACAAATTCATGGATGTAGGTATCCAAGGTTATATTGATGTTATAGAATATGAAGGAGATGAAGTTAATCTGATGGATTATAAAACTTCAAAAAAATTCAAGATAACTCCTGAATATGAATTACAGTTGGCAATTTATGCATTTATGTATCATAGACAGCATGGTGTAATGCCAACAAGAGCAGGAATTTATTTTTTAAAACATGGTGTGCTTCATCTTGATGTTAATATGGACTTAGTGAAATGGGCAGAAAAAGAGATTAAAGAAATACACGAGCTTACTGACACATCAGATATTGATGATTATCCAAAAACTATAACGCCTTTATGTAAATGGAGAAGCGGACAATGTGATTTCTATGATGCTTGCTTTCCAAAGAACGAACAGAAAGGTTTGAATGATTATTGAGTGAATAAATATTGTTTAATTTTTGGGAGTGATATCTGTAAATTGACTTTCCGAAATTCCCATAAGATTTCTAGTCTTTTCATATATATATTCAATTGGTCTAGATTGGTCGGTTATAAGTGTTTGAGTTTCAGGATTTATATAAAGTGCAGTATTTAGATATCCATGTAGTTTTTTAGAAGAAAAATCAATACAATTAGATGCTTCATATTCATTTTTTATATTTCTCATACGCGGAGATACATTCATTAAAGATAATCTATTAGATTCAGTTTCAATCAAATATGTGTATGACAATTGAATATTGTTTTCAAATGTTTTATTGATTCTAATATATTTTCCACTTGATTCATCTCCATGTCCAGTTACACTGTATTGAGAAAAATTTTCATCATTAAATCTTTCATTTAAGGTACTTACAGATTGTTCTTCTAATTTAAATTTTTCAAATGTTTCAGGATTAGAATGGATATAGGATGCAATTTCATTAACAGTTTCAGGATTATTAATTGCATCTCTCAAAAAATATATGTTGACTGCAGATGCTAAGAGTCCTGAAATTTGGCTTAATTCAGGTGTTTTTTTATTTTGTGCATCAACTTGAGCATTTAAATAATTACTTTCAGATATTTCTAATGCTTTTTTAACTAAACTATGAAATTCTTTATATTCTTCTGATTCATTACTATATGGTTCTTTTCCATCAATTGCATTAAGATTCCAAGGATGCATTTTCCAAGGAGTATCTTCATTTTCAGCCTTCATTGCATCATACAATGCATTTGCAGCAAATTCAAGATCTGAAATTTCAAAAGTATCTGGCATTTTAAAGATTTATTTTAATTACTTATATATAAGTATTACTTTATTTTACTATTAATTAGTAAGTAAATTAAAATTAAGATAAAAAATATAAATCATTTCCATTATTAAATTCATATGCACGATTCAGTCATAGCACAATCAATACTAAAAGACCTAAAAGAATATGGTGAAGTAAAGGAAGCCAATTTAGAAGTAGGTGAATTATTTGGCATCAAACCAGATCATCTAGTAGAGCATTTAAATGATGTAACTGATATAAAATTTAATGTAGAACAGACTCAGTCAGTTGTGAAATGTTCATGTGGTTTTAATGGACGTGCAAAAATAGTTGAGAGACTCCACGATTTTGTACTTTATGAATGTCCTAAATGTGAAGGAGAAGTTGAAGTCATAAGCGGAGATAAAATTGTAATTAAGGAAGTAAAATGTGCTTAGCAGTTCCAGGAAAGATACTTGAAATTAAAGATAAAACAGCAATTCTAGATTATGGGTCAGAAAAAAGAGAAGCAGATTGCTCACTTATTGAATGTAAAGTTGGTGATTATGTAATTGTTAGCAATAAGATGATCATTGATAAAATTTCTAAAATTGAGGCAGAGGAGAGCCTTAAAATGTACAGGGACGCAATAAATAAATCTGAAAAATAAATTTATCTTATCTTTATTAAAATATTAATAATTTGATATAAAAATTATAATTATTTACTATCTATAGAGGACAGTAAAATGATTTATACTTAAAGTTTTTTTTTAAGGTGTGGGTATGTATCTGTATTTAATAGTAGGATTTGGAATTTTATTTCTTTTGTACTCTTTATTTTTAGCAAATAAGTTTATTTCTTTGATACGAAAAAAAGAACTAAAAAAATATTGGTCAATTATTTTTTATTTCATATTGTTCTTTCTTATATCATATATATTTTATTTGAATTTTTTATTAGAAACAAAAATGAATCATTTATTTAGTTTATTGATAAATTTAATATTGCTTTTTGGTTCATTATTTGTAATGATAATTTTGAAAATAAATATATGGCTTATAACTCATTTAAACAAAGAACATAAGGAACTGAGAGAAGCTCATAAAGAAGTAAAAGAATCTCATGAAACTCTTTCAAAAGAACACAAAAAATTACTTAATGCAAAATTAGAATTGGAAGAGTCAAATGAAAAATTAAATGAGACACTAGAAGATTTTTATACTCTTAGATTAAGCTTAGAATCTAAAACTGATTTAAAAAAACTGAAAAAAGAAAACAAAGATATGAAAAAAAGGATTGATGGATTTAAAAAATAATATTTCAAATTAATTTTTTCTTATCTTCATCACTTAATTTTCTTGTGGCTTCTTTATAACTAAGTCCAGACATCATTTCTTTATTTGTATTAACATATTTAATTACATCATCTGGATGATATTTACTCATATCTCTAAGCACCCAACCAATACATTTTCTAATAAAAAATAATCCCATCTTTTTTGGCATAATTTCAGTTGTATATTCCTCATCAGAAAATATTGATTCATCAAGCATACCAACAGAGATTTTAAAAAATAAATCTCTTGATTTTTCATATAATTTTATATCAGTATTTTTATCTCTAATAATTATTAACATTGAGAGCATGCTTGATCTTCTCATCCAGAAGTTCTTATCAGCACTCCACTTGATAAGATAAATTGACCCTTCATTCCAATTTTTTGTAAGTATTTCACCAACAAAATGTGCAGAAATTTCATCAATCTGATCCCAATTGGTTGATGTCATCAATAATTTTTCAACATTATTTATGTCATCTATATCTAATTTATTTTGATAATAAGAAATCAGGTGCATCCCTGTTCTTCTTAATTCATGATAATTAGAATTCCAAAATAAATCAACAAGATTCCACATGTCTTTTTTTGACATGTCACCTAATTCTTTAAAATATTTTTTTGAAATTTTCCTTGAGTCCCACATAGAGACACCATAAAATTTAAATGGACTTTTCAGATATTTTTTTTCATTAATTGCTCTATCTTTATTTGCTATTTTTTTATATTCAGATTTAAAATAATTAATAGTTTTACTATAATCCATTATTTAGTACCTCAACATTCTTATTTGTATATTTAATCAGATTCTTTTTTTGAGAATCTGTTAATTTATCAACAACAACATTCCAATGATGGGACACATTATCCCCAATTTTTAATTCATCAATGAATTCAGGTAAGTATTCAAATTCATCTTCTTTTTCATTTGATAAAATCATTTTCTTATTTTCAAAAATATATGGTTGATGTGATAATGTAACTTTGTTTTCATTTATTTTTTTCACTTTTCCCCATCTTATAAGGCAATTATTAATATTATCTATATTGAATTCTACACTTCCTGTAACTTTTCCAACACCTACATATATGACATTAAATGAATGATGAGGAACCATACCTTTAGGGACACCATCGCATAATTTTTTTGCATACGATTTAGGAAGACCTCTTTTAGACAATGCAGTTATCATCTCTTTTAAATCATTTTCATCAAAATCATCAAGTAAATCACTTCCAATCCAATATGCTTCAACCACCTTTTCACTTAAAAAATCAAGGTTGGTTTTTTTTGATATCAAATCAAGATAAGGATATAATCCTTCAAAGCGTTTCATATAATTTCTAATCTCACTTGCTAATTTTTCATTTGGATTTTTAATATATTCTAGAAATTTAATATATGAATCATCAGGACCACAATACTTTAATTTATTTGTGATGAATGAATATTTTGTGACAAATGTAATTGGATCCATGAGGATTTGATAATGAGAATAATATTAAATATGTTACTAAATGATTATGACGGATATGAGAATAATCATAAAAATGAAAATAATTAGTATTAATTAGTAGTAAACACAAGAATTTTTATATATAAGATATTATTTTTTCTTAAAATGTCAAAACAATTTGAAGTAAGTGAACTTGAAGCAGCAGCAAATTACTTATATGAATTTATAAAAAAAGACTTTGTTGATGATGATCATCCTTGGAATTTATCCAATATTTCTGATATTGAAGGAGAGAGTAAAGAATTTACAAGATTTTATGAATTGGTAAGAAGAGCTAGTCTATTATTTGGTGATGATGGAAAGCAAACATATTTAGAATCTATGATAGATACACTTGATGCTGCTAAAACTAAAGTGCCTGAATTATATAAAGAACATGCTCATCTTTTAGCATCTGCTGTAAATATGTATTTTTTAAGAGATACAAGATTGGAAGATTAAGTTAGATTTGATGAAGTAGCTAAAGAAGTTCTAAAATTAAGATATCCAGGACAAAATGATAGTAGGATGTATGGTGCAAATGTTCTTGGCGAGAATTTTAATAAACAAACTGAATATGCAGGATTTAAATTCAAATTGGATGGAGAGAATCTTTTTGTTCGAATACAATTTGAAAATGGTATTTATATTGAACAACAATATATCATTGGAGCAAAAGGAACACAATTAAAAAGAGATAATCTTGCAGGTCCATATATGAGAGCTGAAAATTGTGAAGTACAATTAGATCATAATAGTTGTAATCTAGAAAAAAATATGTCTAATCCATTCTTTTTTAATGATTATCAAGGAACTAAGGTTATGGATGGTAAAAGTATTGTGCATAAAATACATAAGGGGATTGTTGCAGAACTTGATATAAGGGGACAAGTACAATATACAACTATTTCTCTTCAATAATTTATTATTCTATGTTTAGACATGTACATGGAATGATGTTTCATAATTATTAGGAAAAAAGATTTCATCTTTTTTCTCTTACATTTGCAAGCTCCAAAAAGAGCTTGCTACAAAGAAGAGCATAGCTCTGATTAATTATTCAATATATTATTAAAATAAAATAAAGTAAAATCCTTAACTTAAACTCTTCACACTAACATTCTTCACTTCATATTCCTTAACAGAATACAAGAACACTACAATTCCTCCTACAAGCATTACCATTCCAACAACTTGTTGCAGGTTCAAAACAGCACCTGCATATATCACATTTAATAATGTTGTAATTGGACTGCCCAAAAGTAATATTGAAGTTGCAAGTGTAGCAGGGACGTGTTTTAGTCCCTCATACCAGAATAATAAGTATAGTACTAAAAATGCAGTTGGAACGATTGACCAAACAATTTGAGGTGCATTTAGTACAAACAAGTCTTTGATATTTCCAGTAGCAACCAAGAATATCAATATGAAAATACTTCCAAAAAACATTCTACTAAAAGCAACAACTTTTGAAGGAATATCAATAAGTACATGTTTTGATAATGTATTTTCAGTTGCCCAAAATATTGTTGCAATAAATATCATTAAATCTCCTGCATTAAATGGTTGCCATGATAATTTTAAGAAAAGGAAATTACCAACAACTACTGTTATTGTAGCAATGAAGAATTTTACATTGAATCTTTCTTTTAAAAAAAAGTATGCAAGAATTGCGACATAGAGAAACATTGTTTTATGTATGAATCCTGCTTTTGCACTTGTTGTAATTGATAGTCCTTTGAAGAATAATAAGAATGGAACACTTCCACCAATAAATCCAATAGCAATAAGTTTTTTCCAGTCTTGTTTTTTTATTTTTTTAAACATGTCTAATTCTTTTAGAAAAAACATTATTCCAAAAAGTATTAGAAAAACTAGACCATTTTTTAGAAATGTAAATACATACGGATTTGTGAATTTCACTCCAAATTTATTTATGAATATTGAAAAACCTGAAACTATTGCTGTTAAAAATATTAATGAAACCCCTTTTTTCATCATGATTATCTACCCCATTAATTTATACTCATTACAAGAGTTTTTTGAACTCTTTTCATTCCTAATAGCCAACAAAAAATGAAATTTTTTTAAATTTTATTTTTTGATTAGCATATTTATTATGATTGTAACATCTTTAATGATATTTTCATATCTTTTTATGGGTATGCATATTATGCTTACCTTTTTAATATTTTCTAATTCTTTATTTAATTTCAAAAAAAATGAAAAATCCATATCATGTGCAGTAGATGATTTGACGTTTTCAAAATCATCTATGCTTTCTATCAATTCTACTTTGTCAATTCCATCTGCAACATCAAAGAATATTTGTTCATCTTTTGTTGTGATCATTTTTTCGAACGTGTCCATTGCAATGAATTCAATTCTTCCTTCATATTTATTTTTTAATTCATCAACTAACTCAATTGCAAGTGAATCAGATTCAATGAATTCATTTCCAAGATAGTATATTTGTATCATTTTTGAATTGAATCTATAATTTTATTTATTTCATTAAAAAATATCTTTGCTCTATTAAATGAAGTATTAGCTTTTGAAGATTTTATTTCTTCAGTTGATTCATATTGAAATTTTGATCGTTTTAGTCTTTCATAATCAAATGATTCAATTATTTCGTCAGATTGATTTTTTATGAGATTCATTGCATTATCTTTTGTTTCCTCAAAATTTTCAAGCAAAGATTTATGTAATTTATTTCTCACATAAACAATTAGGGCTTCCAATGTTATTTTATGGGCTATTTTATTTCCTATTTTGTAACCCAGATTATAGAGTAAAGCATTAGCAATATAAAACATTGAATAATAGCTTGTAACAACAACCCAAAGATTTGAAATATTATTTTGAAGTAAAATATCTGAAACTTTTATAGATTCTTTAGAATTGTTATAATATGTATCGTATACAACTTTTTCAAATTTCTCTTTTTTTATTAATTCATCAGCTAAATAGGAATTAATATTTTTTTGAGCTTCATCTATCCTAAATTTATCTATCATTGTTTAACACATCTAATATTTTATAGAAGTTTTCTATCCCGTAAAAAATAATATTATTTTTTACAATTTCTTTTCCTACATTAAAATCAATAGTCTTTAGCATTGATATAAATTCCTTAGTTGTAAAATCAACTAGATGGATATCATATGGAAATATACGTAAATCCGATTTGATTTGTTTATTTAAACTTTCATCATTACATATTAGACATAAATCAATATCTGAATGTTTTGTGGCTTTCATTTTAGCATGTGATCCAAATAAAAGTAAAATAAAAAAAGGATTGGAATACTTTGAAATAGTCTTATAAATCATTTTAAGATTTTTGTTTTTTATTATATCGTTTAGTTTTTCTAATTCAACATTTAAGACTGTATCGTTGTAGGAAAACTTAAACTTAATTTCATTTCTATTGCCTAGTTTTTTATAATAAATTACACCTTCATCTTTTAGTTTTAATACATTTGTATAGGCTAGTTTATAATCGATCTTGGTTTTTTTAGAAAGCTCATTAATACTAAATGAGGTGTCATTATTTTCAATTAATTTTTTTAATATTTTTTCTTTTATCATTTTATTATGTTAGTAATGACATAATATTATGTCAATTATAACATAATTATAAATGTTTCTATTTTATATGTTAATCATTGTATTTCTGTCGAGAGTTCCCATCTATCTATTATTTTTCCAAATGGTTGATTAATCTTGTTTTGTAAATTTAAGGAAACAAATAATCCTATAAAATAAGCAATAATAGAATAAATAATAAAACTCATGTCCTATCCCATTTGACTTTGAGAAAATGGGTGCTACATGAAAAGCAGGGATCATAACTTCGTATCAATTTTTCAATTTCAATATTGATTTTTTCTTCATTCTTTAAGTGAAGTACTGTAGGTATGAAATTTCTAACACTGTCTTCCATATTTTTTAGATTATATGCTGTTGGTGTTATTATGTTTGCATGTGTAATTATACCTTTGTCATTTAATGTATAATCATGTACTAAAATACCTCTAGGTACTTCAATTGCAGCAACACCACGACATGCTTTTAGTTTTGGAACAATAGGTTTTTCAAATTTTGGAACAAGTTCTCTGCATATTTTTATTGAATGATCAAATGCATGAATCATTTCAGCTGCTTGACAGAAATTATTAATAAATGGATTATTATTTGGAAATTTAATTCCTGATTCTTTGATGACCTTTTTTGTGTCATCACTAAGCAAATCAAAACTATTATTGAAACGGCTAATTGCACCAACCATGAATGATTTATCATCTCTCGAAACAAAATTAGCAGTTGAATATTCATTTTGGTATTCATTCATAAATTTTAGATAATCATAATTTGGAAATCTGATTTTTTGGCTCATGATTGCACCATCAATCATACCATATTCTTTTTCATCATATATTGAAAAATATTCACAATCATTATGGAAATCTTGTTGCTTTAGTGAACCAAATAATTTGGCAGTTTCTATTGCATCTGGTTTTAATTTTTCTAATTCTTCTGCTAGTTCATTTAATTGTTCCTTTGTAGGGATTTTTAAAAATCCACCAACTGTTGCAGAAACAGGATGCATATCACGTCCACCAATAACACTTACCATCAGATTTCCTAATTTCATTAGTTTTAATGCCCTTTTTATTTCGGTCTTATATTTTTTGACCATTGCAAGAGCTGATTCATATCCTAAATAATCTGGAAGTGCTAAAAAATACAGATGTGCAGCATGGCTCCTTATTCTTTCAGCCAGAGTTAGAAGTTTTTTTAATTCCATACTTTGATGACTAACTTGTATTCCAAGTGCATGTTCCATTGCTGTGGTTGCAGCAACAGTGTGTGCACAACTACAAATACCACAAATCCTTGATGAAATTTCATGTGCTTCAAAATAATGTTTATCTTTTAGAAGACCTTCAAAATAACGTGACCCTTCAATTGATGAGAGTTTGCATTCAGTTAGTTTATTATTTTTAATTTTCACATGTAAACTTGCATGTCCTTCTATTTTAGTTATGTGATTTAGATTTATTGTGTGTGTCATTTTTGTTTTATCCTTATTTATTATATTTTAATTTTGAATTTTATTATTATTATTTGAAATTGTTGAATATTTATGTCAGAGCTACGCTCTTTTTTATAGCAAGTTCTTTTTGAACTTGCATATGGAAAAGAAAAAAGATGAAATCTTTTTTCTTAGTAATGATGAAAAAACATCATTATTTTTTTATTAATACTATTTTTTAAATCATTAATACTATTTCAAAATTTTAAATGCGTCTTCTTCCATTTTTAATCCTGCAAATATTTTCATTCTTGTTTTAATGAATTCATCATCATGTCCTTGTTCTCTAAGAATTTCAATCCATGCATCATAATTTGCATCTCCAGATGGACCACGGCATCCCCAACATTCAAAACCACCATTTATACATATTGAATGGCATCCACCAGCGGTGATTGGTCCCATGCAAGGTTTTCCAACTATAAGCAGGCAATCATTATTATTTCTTCGACATTCAACACATACAGGATTATTATATGTTTTTGGCGTCTTTCCTTTTAATACATCTTTTATAAAAGTTAGAATTTCGTGTTTATCAGGTGGACATCCAGGTATTGTAAAATCTACTTTTACATGATTTTCAATTGGAGAAGGATCTTCATCTTTTATTATATCATCTTTTTTGTAAAGAAGGTGTTCATAGTTTTCTTTTAATGTCCATTTTCTATATGCTGGAATACAACCAGTATGTGCACATGCACCAAGTGCAACAAGAATTTTTGTTTTACTTCTTACTTTTTTTAAAACTTCTAAATCATTAGCTGATGCAACTAATCCTTCCATAAATACTAAATCAAATTCTTCATCATAATTTTTTTCTTTGATAAATGGAAATGCTCTCAAATCAATTAGACTAATTAGATCAAGTATTTCATCTTCATTAAATATAATACTAAGTTGACATCCTGCACATCCTGTCAATCCATAAATTCCTACTTTGGGTTTATTCATTTTTTTTAATCCACTCTGAATAGTATATAATTTTCTTACCTTTTGATTTTGCATATTCAATTTCATTATTTGTACTTTGACTTATATATTTATTGATATCAATTACAAATATGCTATCTGATAAATCTATTTTTTTAAAATGTAAATCATCAAGATTTTCTTTTTGACCTGCTGTAATATCATCATTATCTGCGTGAGTAAAAAATGCAACTGATAACACAATTTTTCCCTGTAATGAAAATAGTTTATTTATTTCATTGAATTTATCTTTAAACTTTGTACTTCCACACAATGTAATTATTTCCGGTTTGTCATTCATTTTTGTTTTGTTGGTGGGTTTCAACCCGCCTTTTTTTCCGAGGTTTTTGCTTTGTGTGGAAAAAGCTCATTTTGTACTTCCACACAATGTAATTATTTCAGTGTCTCCCATCTTAATCTGTTTTAAAATTTATTACTTCATCATATCTAAATACTGGTCCATCAAGACATGTCAGTTTTCCTTGTATCATACAATGACAGCATAATCCAAATGCACAATACATAAGCCTTTCAGCACTTATGAATATCTGTTTATTATTGAATCCTTTAGATTTTAAAATTTTGATTGATTTTTCCATCATTATTGGAGGTCCGCAGATGAATACAACAGTATTTTCATTTGTAATTTTTTCTTTTTCTATAGTTTGTGTGATAAAACCAACATTACCTGAATAACAGGTCTTTGAAGGAATTGTGTCAACACTTAGATGTACTTTGAAATTATCATCCCATATTTTTTGTTTATGTGAAAATAATATGTCTCCAGGAGAACGATAACCAATAAATAATATTACGTCTCCAAATTCTTTTCTTTTTCTCTCAACATATTCTATTGCACCTTTTAGTGGGGCAACACCACAACCTCCACCAATAAAAATAATATTATTTCCTTTCAAATTATCCATTGGATATCCTTTACCATATGGACCTCTTACAAGTAAAGTATCTCCTTTTTTTAGATTAAATAATGCATTTGTAACATTACCAACTTTTCTAATGCTTATTTCTAGATATTTTTTTGAGTATGATGAAATTGAAATTGGTGCTTCACCTATTCCAGGTATGCTTACTTGTATGAATTGACCTGGATCATGATCTACTTGCCAGTCAAGTCTAAGTGTAAAAGTATCTGCAGATTCATTTTTTTTCTTTAGAATCTTAATTGGAAATGGAATGTATTCATTATTTGTCTTTATTGTTTTTGTCATTTTTCTTTCATCTCATTAATGATTTCAACAAAATCTATTTCAGTTGGACAATGTGTTATGCATCTTCCGCACCCTACACACATTTCGATATTATATCTTTCTTTAAAATATTGCAATTGATGATATATTCTATGTTTGAATCTCTCTTCTCTGTTTTCTCTAAAAACATGATTTCCTGCAACTTTTGTAAATGATTTTAATTGACATGATGACCATTCACGTAATCTTTCTCCTTTCTGTAAATCAGAAAGTGTCACTTCATCTTTTATTTCATGACAATAACATGTTGGGCAAAGCGTTGTACATGCAGCACATGATATACATTTGTCTACTCCTTTTTTCCAATCAGGATTATCTTGCAATTTGGAAATATCTTTTTTCTTTAGTCTATTTGTAAAATCAATTTTTTTATGTTCTTCATTTAGTTTTATGTTGGTTTTAGAAAATAATTCTTTGCTTGAATTAATTAGATTTTCTCCTTTTTTAGTTCCAACATGTACAAAGTAATGTGATTCATCCTCCCAGAACATCAAATCATAATGATCACCCAAATCCATTGAACCACAGAAACAATATTTTGAAGGAGCAGTTTTGCAATGATATCCAATTAGTATTGCATCTTCTCTTTGTGCAGAATAATAAGGATCTTTATGTTTCTCCATGAAAATAAAATCTTGATGTTTTACAGCATTTAAGTCACATCTTCTGACACCAAAGAAAACCCTTGTTTTTGAGGGTTTTTCTATCTCGACTTTTATTTTATTTTTATCAAATGAGAATAATTTTTCTCTGTCTCTAAAAAAGAATTCTTTTAAAGGAAAGTCAGCATTTGTATCAAGATAAATTTTTTCTGGACTTTCAATTTTTTCAAATCTGATTGCATCAGTTTTTATTGGTGCATATAATTCATTTTTTTGGATAATATTATTTAGAAATTTTGATAAGTCAGTTTTTTGTATTTGATAAAAAAATTCATCCAAAGTCTTTCACACCCTCATTTTTAATTTTAGCTTAATATTTTTTATTTGTTGAAATATATATATGTTTTGGTTAAGAAAAATGTTTTAGTTAATGTTTTGCTTTAAATTATATTTTTATTTTTTTTAGTCACTAGTGTTTGCCATAGTAGGAAGCTTGCGCTCCCTACATTGAATAAGTGAAGAAACTTTGTGATTCAATTATGAAGCCAAGGGCTTCATCATGGGGTTAAATTAGTAATAAAAAAAAGAAATATTCATTTATGTATTTAAAAAAATATTATCTCATCAAATAAAATATAAATTCTGAAAAAGTCAAGATATAAAAACTATCTACAAAAATCTTTACAATTAAATTAATCATTTCTTTATGTTTAGGTGTTCCAAAACTAATGCTTCCAAAAAAAGCAATTACGTGATGTAAAATAATTAATGAAAATGCAATATATAAAAAAGGTAATTTTAAGAAAAATAATGAAGCATAATTAATTAAAATTATTAAAGTTAAATAAAATAATGTTGTATGGTCAAAAGAACCACCTGCAAGAACCATTGGGATTATTCCAGAAGCAATTATGAACATTATTGCTCCAAAAATTCCTATATCTCTTGAAAATACTAAACTTAAAAAAATAACAGGGCTAATATCTATTGGTAATTTGATATAATAATTAATATATGTAAATGTTGAAACAATTAAAGTTAAAATAAAAAATATTGATATTTTTCTAAATACAATAATACACATTATAAGTAATGTAAAAAAAAGTAAATATGTACTAATATTAAATCTTTTTTTGAATATATTTTTTATCAAATTATTTTTTATAGATTATAAATTATATTAAAATTTTTATGATTTTGTTCTTATTTTAACGCAAGATTTAAATACATAAAAATAGAAGAAAGGTATAATAAAAAAAATAAGGTGAAGACATAGTGAAAAAGATAATACAAAAATTTGAAGTTGAATACTTACAAGTTCTAGATGAAAAAGGCAATGCAGATGAAAAACAGATGCCTAAATTAACTGATGTTCAAATAAAAAAAATCTATGAGATGATGATTTTGGTAAGAGCATTTGATGATAGGTCATTTTCATTACAAAGACAAGGAAGAATTGGTTCATACCTGCAAGTTAAAGGTCAGGAAGCATCTCAAGTTGGATCTGTATTTTTTCTAAAAGATAAAGATTGGGTTGTTCCTATGTATAGGAGCAGCGGTGCACTTATTGCAAGAAAACATCCAATGTATATGTTATATCAATATTGGGGTGGTGATGAGCGAGGACTTAAAAGTCCAGCAGGTGTAAATAATCTTCCAATATCAATTCCAGTAGGAACACAGACAGCACATGGTTCAGGAATTGGTTGGGCATCAAAATTAAAAAAAGAAAAAACAATTGCCTTGACTTTTTTTGGAGATGGTGCAACATCAAAATCAGAATTTCATACTGGATTGAATTTTGCAGGAGTTTTTGGAACAAACACAGTTTTTGTTTGTGAAAATAATC
Organism: archaeon; assembly: GCA_018671515.1. Taxonomy (GTDB): domain Archaea; phylum Nanobdellota; class Nanobdellia; order Woesearchaeales; family GW2011-AR15; genus JABHHN01. The sequence goes on from JABHHN010000041.1 coordinate 18,164, forward strand.
AATATGCAATTTCAACACCAAGAGAAAAACAGACACATGCAAAGACAATTGCACAAAAAGCAATTGCATATGGAATTAAAGGAATTCAAGTTGATGGTAATGATATTTTTGCAGTTTTAAAAGTAGTAGGAGATGCAATAGATAATGCAAGAAAAGGAATACCAACACTTGTAGAATGCATGACGTATAGGCGTGGTGATCACAGTACAAGTGATGATGCAAAAAAATATAGAAAAGATGCTGAAGTAAAAGCATGGGAGAAAAAAGATCCTATTCTAAGACTTGAAAAATATATGAAAAATCAGAAATTATTAACTGATGCATATAAAAAATCAGTTGCAAAAAAAGCAACTAAAGAAGTTGATATGGCTGTGGAAAAATATGAAAAAATTCAACCTGCAAAAAAAGATGATATTTTTACATATATGTTTGAGGAAATGCCTCAACAACTCCAGGAGCAATATGATGAGATGAGGAGGCGATAGAAATGACTAAGATGAATATGATAGATGCAATAAAAAGTGCCTTAGACTCAGAAATGAAAAAAGACAAATCTGTAATAGTTATAGGTGAAGATGTAGGAATAAATGGTGGGGTTTTTAGAGCTACAGATGGACTTTTTAAAAAATATGGTCCAGATAGGGTAATTGACACACCACTAACTGAAGAAGGTATAATGGGAAATGCAGTAGGTCTTGCATTAAATGGATTAAAACCAGTTGTTGAAATTCAGTTTAGTGCATTCATGGCACCAGCATTTGATCAGATATTTACACACGCTTCAAAAATGAGAACTAGAAGTAGGGGAAGATTCACATGTCCATTAGTTGTAAGAGGTCCTTCAGGTGGAGGAATAAGAGCTCTTGAATTACATTGTGAAAATCCAGAAGCATATTATGCACATATACCTGGTGTAAAGGTTGTATATCCTTCAACACCATATGATGCAAAAGGTTTGCTAATTTCTGCAATAAGAGATCCTGATCCAGTAATATTTTTAGAGCCTATGAGAATCTATAGAGCAATAAAAGAAGAAGTTCCTGATAAAGCATATACAATTCCATTGGGAAAAGCAAAAGTTGTAAGAGAAGGAACTGATTTAACAGTCGTATCTTGGGGTGCAATGGTTAAGTATGCTGGTGATGCAATTGAAAAAATTGCTGATAAGATTGATGTTGAATTAATTGATCTAAGAACAATATATCCATTTGATATAAATGCAATTCTAAAATCACTTGAAAAGACTGGTAAATTAGTAATCATCCATGAAGCTCCAAAGACATCAGGATTTGGTGCAGAAATTGCAGCATCAGTTGCAGAAAAAGGACTTGATTATCTTGAGGCTCCTATTAAGAGGATCACAGGATATGACACAGCACTTCCTTTTGCAAAGATGGAGCTTGACTGGATTCCAAGTGAAGAAAGAATCATTAAAGGAATCAAGGAAGTAATGGATTATTAGTTTTTTTATTTTATTTTATAAATTATTTTTTTAGAAAAGTATTTTAATTCTGGTTTTATTTTATATATAATATATGAAAAAATCATTTATTGTTTTGATATTTATTATTGTTTTAATTTCTTCTTGTGCTTCTAAGTCTAATTTAGTACAAACAGTAATGATTTCAATTGATTCAGAATCAAAAAAACTTTGTACTTATGAAGATGAATTAGATAATGATGAAGCAATCGGACAAATTTCAGAATTGGTTATTGCAAGTTCTAATAATGATAAATCATTTGATGGGAGTACAGCAAGTTGTGTTTCTCAAAATGCAATGGCGTTTGAAGGGAGATGTTGTATTCCAAATTTTGGTGATATTAATGAGATAAAAAATTATATGGGTTTTGTTAAGATATTAGGTGAAGATAAATTAGGAGATGATAAAAATATTATATCACATGGTTTTCAAATTGGAAATTATTTAGTCTTAACAAGTCATGCTGTAAATTCAGTAGAAAATGGTGAATATATTTTTGAAAGGCTAGATGGAGAAATTATAGAATTTACTGTTTCAAATGAAAATAAAATATGTGGGATGCATATTAGAGGTGATGATAATATCATGCTTGGTTTTTTATTCGAGACAATTTATAAGGAAAATTTTGAGATTTATCAAATATTACAAGGATTAAAAACTACGGAAGAAATGAAGGAAGAAAAAGGATTGGTATATCCAATAATAACTCCAACATCTGAACCATTTGAATAATAAAATAAATTTCTTTACTAAAGAATAAATTTTATATACTTAACACTTCTTTTTAATTCATAATTAATAGAAATTATAATTATAATTAATAAAAAATATGGGTGAGGATGTAAATGGTATTTGAATTTAAGTTTCCAGATGTTGGTGAAGGAATTCACGAAGGAGAAATTGTAAAGTGGCTTGTGAAAGTTGGAGATAAAGTAAAAGCAGATCAAAATATTGCAGAAATTGAAACTGACAAAGCAATAGTTGAAATACCATGTCCTAAAACAGGAATCATCCATAAAATATTTCATAAAGAAGGTGAAATAATTAAAGTTGGGGATGTACTAGTTGAAGTTGATGATGGAAGTGCTCCTAAAAAACCAGTCGCACAAAAAAAAGAATCACCTAAGAAAAAACCAAAAGATGAACATTATACTGGAAGTGTAATTGGATTTTTAGAAGAAGCAAGTGATGATGAACCAAAAAAGAAAGTAACAAGATCACAAAAAGAAGCAAGAAAAAGAGTTAGAGCAACTCCAAAAGTAAGAAGACTTGCTAAAGTTCTAAAAGTTGATATAAATTTAATTTCTGGAACTGGTCCTGGTGGAAGAATTATTGAAAAAGATATTCATAAGTCAGCAGACCCAGGAGAAAAAGTAGTTAAAGAACATGGAAAAGTAAAAAGAGTTCCATTTAAAGGATTAAGAAAGACTGTTGCAGATAAAATGTTAAAGGCAGATAAATCAACTGTGCCTGTTACAAATTTTTATGATTGTGATGTAACATCATTGTGGGATTTAAGAGAATCAGAAAAAGAAAAAGCTACAAAAAAAGGTGTGAAGTTAACATTCTTACCTTATATAATAAAAGCAACAGTTAGTGCACTTAAGAAAAACCCAATGTTAAATTCAAGTCTTGATGAAGGAACAATTCTTATAAAACAATATTATAATATTGGTTTTGCAGTTGATACAGAAGATGGTTTAATTGTACCTGTAATAAAAGATTGTGATAAAAAAAATATGTATAAAATTGCAAAAGAATTAAGTGACTTTTCAGTAAAAGCAAGAGACAGAAAACTTACAATTGAACAGATGAAAGGTGGATCATTTTCTATTTCAAATTTGGGATCAATTGGTGTTAAGTATTTTACTCCAATAATTAATTATCCAGAATGTGCAATTTTAGGTGTGGGACGAATTGAAGACAAACCAAGAGTAGTTGATGATAAAGTTGTGATTAGAAAGATTCTACCATTATCTGTTAGTTATGATCATAGACTAATTGATGGTGCAACAGCATCAAGATTTATGGTTGATTTGATGGCGTTGTTAGTGGAACCAAAGAAGATTAAGTGATTATAGTTTTGATGGGAACATAATATTTGTTGCATAATAAAACATCAAAATTATTAGAGCAACAAATGTAATAATTAAAAATATTTGATATTTTTTAATTTTTTTATAATCTTCTTGAAGTTTAGGATTGTTATTCAGAAACTCATAATATTCAATTCTTCTTTTCCAATTATTTAGATATGTGGTTTGATTGAAATAATTTATATTTTTAATATAAGAAATTGAAAAATTGTATTCATTGAAATATTTGAATTTATTAGGGTATTTTTTTTTAAGCTTGGAATTTATTCTTTTAAATTTGTATACTGTTATTAATAATTCAATAAGTAGGATAATTGTAAGGTTAATAATAATTACCACCAATGTAAACTCTTCAATATTTAATTTATAGTTGGATAAATATTTTTCACCAAATTTTGCAACAAGATATATTATAGAAATTATAATTACTAAAATTAAAGCTCTTTTTGTTCTAAAGTTAATTATTTCATTAATTTTATTAACCATTTTGTTAATTTATATTCTTTTGATATTTAATTCTTTAGATTTTAAAATCAACCATCAAAACCTTCATTTCTAGTAAAATATTTAAACTCAAAATAAAAATTATGTATGTATGGCAGTATTTTTAAATATGAAGAAGGAAGATCTAAAAAAATTAGAGCCATTAGGATTTTCACATATTGAAACAAAAACACAGTATGAATTAGCAAGATTAACAGGTCCTTGCACTGCAATATTATATAGTTCTGGAAAATTACTTCTACAGGGAAAAAATGATGAAATCAGAAAAGTAGTAGATTTTTTAGTAATAGGTGGATATTCTGATTTTATAGAAAACAAAGTAAAAGAAACATTAGATAATGACCCAATAAAAGTACGAGGAACTATAATTGGAACAGATGAGACACTTAAAGGAGATACATTTGGTGGATTAGTTGTTGGAGGTTTTCTTGGAGATAGAAAAATTGGAAAAAAACTTAATTCAATGGGTGTCAAAGATTCAAAAAGAATTGAAGACCGAGAAATAATATATATTGCAAAAGAAATAATGAAAAAATTTCCTAAAAATTATTTTATTAGAATAATATCACCAAAGGAATATAATTTATTTATGGGGAAATCTAACATTACAACTCTTTTGAATTTTTTACACGAGGAATGTCATAAAAAGCTTTTTGATAAAGATGCTGTGCATGTTGTAGATAAATTTCCAGGTGCAACAGTTGGGGATATTTTAGAGACTAAGGCAGAGAGTAAATATATTGAAGTTGCAGCAGCATCAATTCTTGCAAGGTATGCTGGTCTTGAACAATTAAAAACATTGGAACTTTATGCTGATTTTATAATTCCAAAAGGAAGTACTCATGTTCGTGGTGCTTTATTAAAATTAAAAAAGAATAAAAGACTTGACCCTGCTGATTTTGTAAAGTTACACTTTTCTAATGTAAGAGCAATATTTGGATAAGAAAAAATAAAAAAATCAATATTGTTGTGAAGCTAAAAATGTTTCAAGTCCAACTGTTTGCATAATATATTGCATACTTACTAAATATATTATAAATCCTATTGTAAAATAAACAAATGTCACAGCAATTATTGTAGTCACTAAGTCTGTTTTGTAAAAATCCATTAATGATTTATAGATTGATGCATAAGCTATAATTATACCTTTAAGAATGGCAATCCCACCTAATATAAGACCAACGTAAGGTATCTTAAATAATAAAGAACCTATGAGCAAGAACAGACTTAATATAGTGTATCCGTGAGAAAATGAAAATAATGTATCTATAAAATTACCTTTTCCAGTTACAATTCTTAAGAAAATATATGTCAGTTTTGAAATTATGAGTATAACTAATGCAATTCCAATAAAAGCAACAAGACTAGTAACCAAAGTTTCTTTTTCAAATCCAGTAAATGAAATTATTGTAAGTGCATAAAATAATGATGCAACAAGCATTAAAATTACTCCTTTTTTTAATATGTCTTCTTTTTTTATTTTTCTAGAATCATCAATGTGTTTTAAAATTTTTTTATACATATAATCACCTAATATAAATTTAATATATTTACGTTTATATATTTTTTTATAAAATTTTTAATCACTAATCAAGACTATAGCATTCCGCTAAAGTTGCATGCAAGGAACTTGCGAGGCAGAATGCCTTGCTCTGACAAATTTAGAATAATGATGGAAAAAATTCAATACAAAAACAATCTAATTTGGCTTTTTTTGATGATTACTTTTTTAGAAAGGATTTTAAACTCTACAATATTCATGTCATTTGGGTGGTTCATATAGGCGGATTAGTTATAGTTGGTTCTCAATGGGGAGATGAAGGTAAAGGTAAAGTTACAGATATTATGTGTGAAAAGTCTGATTTGGTAGTGAGATACCAAGGTGGAAATAATGCTGGTCACACAGTTGTTGTTGGAGAAGAAGTTTTCAAATTCCATCTTATGCCATCTGGTGTTGTACATGGAAAAAAATGCTGTATTGCAAATGGTGTTGTTCTTGATCCAAGAGTCTTGATGAAAGAAATTAAGGAAGTTCAAAAAAGAGGAATTACGGTTGACATAATGATTGATCCACTTACTCAAATAATATTGCCATATCATAATGAACTTGATGGTGCAAGTGAAAAAGAATTAGATGATAAAAAAATTGGAACAACAACAAGAGGAATTGGTCCAGCATATAAAGATAAATATGGAAGGGATGGAATTAGATTTATTGATTTACTTGATGAAAAATTATTTGCAAAAAAGCTTAAAAAAAATTATGAACATAAAAAAAATATTCTTGATAAAATATATGGAATTGAAATAGAATGCACTTATGAGGGGATTCTTGAAGAGTATAATGCATTAGCAGATAAATTAAGAAAATACTTAGGAGATGTGTCTAAGGAAGTATATGATTCAATCCATACAAAAAAAGTCTTATTTGAGAGTGCTCAAGGGACATTTCTAGATATATCATATGGGACATATCCATATGTTACATCATCACATCCAATTAGTGGAGCAGTTTTTACTGATGTTGGGTTTCCACCAACAAATCTTGATGTAATTGCAATTGTCAAAGCATATACAACAAGAGTTGGTTCTGGACCATTCTTGTGTGAATTAAATGATGAAGTTGGTGACCATTTAGTTAATGTTGGTCAGGAATTTGGAACTACAACAGGGAGAAAAAGAAGATGTGGATGGCTTGATTTAGTCATGTTAAAATATTCAAATAGGATAAATGGATTTACTGATTTAGCAATCACAAAACTTGATGTTCTAACAGGACTTGAAAAAATAAAAGTTGGTGTTAAATACACAATGGATGGTGAAGTTGTTAATTTCCCACTTACAATTGATCAGCTTGAAAAATGTATTGTTGAATATAAAGAATTTGATGGTTTTACAATAACTGGTAAAGAAAGAACATATGATGAATTAGAAGAAAATGCAAAAATCTACTTGAAATTTATTGAGGATTACCTTGGTGTGAAGATCTCTATTGTGTCAATCGGTCCTAAGAGAAGTGAAACTATAATTGTATAGTTTATTTTTTATTTTTTGAATCTATTTTCAACAAAACTTTTAAATATAAGTTACAACATTACAATTCAGATGAAAACAATAGAAGTAAAAAATATTTCGATTCTGATGACTACTTCTATGACTATGGCTACTACTTGCTAAGGCAAGTCAGTGTCTTTCTCAAAACAATTTTTAAAAAATTTGTAAAATTTGGTTGATTCTGACATGTTAATAAAAAATACTTTTATGCGGAGGGAGAAAAAATGATTGTCTTAAAATTCGGTGGAGCAGCACTTGCTGATACAAAAAATGTTGAAAATTCAATTAATTATATTAAAAGAGTAAAAGAAAAAAATCCTATTGTTGTAGTCTCAGCAATGAAAGGAATTACAGATCTCTTGTTGGATACAATTGATGAATCCCTAAATAAGAATTATGAAAAAACTGTAAGAAATATTGATGAATTAAGATTAAAGCATGAAAAAGTAATAAATGATTTAGTAAAATCAAATGAAATAAAAAAAAATATTTTAAAATATTTTGAAGACAGATGTAATGAACTTGAAACACTATTGTATAGTATTTCAACATTGCAGGAATGTTCAGAAAAATCAAAAGATTATATTGTCTCATTTGGAGAGAAATTATCTTCAACTATGGTTTCATCAATATTATCTGATCAAGAATTAGAATCTGTTCAATTTGATGGTGAAGATTTAATCAGAACGGATTCAAATTTCAACAATGCATATCCTGATTTTAAAGAAACTAATATTTTGATAAATAAAAAACTAGGAGATATTTCATCAATCCCAGTAGTTGCAGGTTTTATAGGGTCAAATGAAAAAGGACATACAACAACATTAGGGCGTGGTGGAACAGATTTTTCAGCTTCAATTTTGGCTTATTGTCTTGATGCAAAAGAAGTATGGTATCTAAAAGAAGTAAATGGTATCATGAGTGCTGATCCAAAAATTGTGGCAAATGCAAAATCTATAGAAAAAATAACATATGATGAAGTAGCAGAACTTTCATATTTTGGTGCAAAGGTACTTCATCCAATTGCTGTACATCCGCTAAAAGAAAAAAAGATTCCTTCATTTGTAAAAAATGTATATGATTTTGATTTTAGAGGTACAGAAATTGTAGATGAATTACATAATGGTAATAGATGTGCAAAAGCTGTGACATCAATAAAAGACATTTCAATAGTTACAGTTCAAGGAAAAGGAATGATGGGAATTCCTGGAATTTCAGGAAGAGTTTTTTCATGTTTAGGAAAAAACAAAATAAGTATCATAATGATTTCTCAATCAAGTTCAGAACAAAATATTTGTTTTGCAATAAAAAGTAATCAAAATGAACAGGCAATAAAAAGTTTAAAAGAAGAATTTACAATAGAACTTCATAATAATCAAATACAAGAAATTTCATTAAAAGAAGAAGTATCCATAATCTCTGTTGTTGGTTCAGGATTAAAAAATGCACCTATTCTTATCGGAAAAATATTTACATCATTAGGTGAAAAAAATATCAATCCTGTGATGATTGCATTAGGCTCTTCTGAATTAAATATATCATTTATTGTTGAATCAATTAATGTCAAAGATGCAATACTTACAACGCATAATAATGTAGTGGGTGAATAGGATGAATAATATAAATTTAGTACAATTTGGTTTGGGAAATGTTGGAAATGAATTAATAAAGCAAATAATTAATTTGAATAATAAAAATGAAAACAAAAAATTAAATCATATTTGTTTAGTAGAAAGAGATTATTTCTTTTTTAAAAAAGAAGGATTTAGTGAATTTGAATTAATAGAAATTCTAGATTCAAAAAAGAACAATAAAACCTCAGAATCAAAATATTATTTCAAAAAAGAAGATGATAAAAAAATTATTGATAGAATAATAAATGAAGATCATAAAAATAATATCCTTGTTGATGCAACTGCAGCACCAATAAATGAATTATACTTATATGCACTACAAAATAATTTTAAGATAACTGGATCAAATAAGAAACCATTTTGTATAGATGTTCAAAAATATAGTGAACTACAAAAACATAGTTCACAAATAAAATCTGAATGTATTATAGGTGCAGGTCTTCCAATATTATATGTAATTGAATCATTAGTAAAAACAGGAGATGAAATTATAGAAGTAAATGGTTGCTTTTCTGGAACATTAGGGTATATTTTTTCAGAACTAGAAAAAGAAAGAGAATTTTCAGTTATAATTAAAAAAGCAAAAGAACTGGGATATACAGAACCAGATCCAAGAGATGACTTATCTGGTATGGATGTTGCAAGAAAAGCTTTGATACTTGCAAGATTAATGGGTAGAAATATTGAACTAGAAAACATCAAAATTGAAAATTTAGTTCCTGAAAAATTAAGAAAGGTATCAATTGAAGAATTTTTAGTTGGAATGGAAGAATATGATGATGACTTTTATAAAAAATTTCAGCATGCAAAATCATTGAATCAAACTTTAAGGTACGTTGCAACGATTTCAAAAGAAGATATTGAAGTAGGAATAAAGGCTGTTGATATTTCTTCACAAATTGGAGCACTTAAAGGACCAGATAATATTTGTGTAATAAAATCAAAGAGATATAGTGAAAATCCATTAGTGATTCAAGGACCTGGTGCAGGTTTAGGTGTAACAGCAGATGGGATATTAAGAAATATATTAGAATTAGCAGGTGAGCAAAAATGAAATTAAGAGTTGGTGTTTTAGGTGGAACAGGTATGGTTGGTCAAAATTATATTAAATTACTTGTTAATCATCCATGGTTTGAAGTAAATTATGTTGCAGCTTCACCAAGTTCAGCTGGAAAATCATATGAAAAGGCAGTTTCTGGAAGATGGCAGATGTCAACAGACATTCCAGAAAATGTAAAAGAAATCGTAGTAAAAACATTGGATGATATAGAATTGGCAAAAGAGAAATGTGATTTTGTTTTTTCTGCATTAGGTGGAAAATTAGCTAAAGAATATGAAGAAAAATATGCAGAAATTGGAATACCTGTAATTTCAAATGCATCTGCACATAGATGGACAAGTGATGTACCAATGCTTATTCCTGAAATTAATCATGATCATATAAATATGATTCCTCATCAACAAAAAAATAGAGGTTGGAAAAAAGGTTTTATTGCAGTAAAACCTAATTGTTCATTGCAATCATATTTAACACCATTGTTTGCACTTCATGAAAAATTCAAAATAAAACAGATAATACTTACAACATTACAAGCAGTCTCAGGAGCAGGGCATCCAGGTGTACCTTCTTTAGATATATATGACAATATTGTTCCATACATAGGTGGGGAAGAAGAAAAGACAGAAGAAGAACCTATGAAAATATTAGGAAAATTTGTTGATGGAAAAATAATCAATGAAAAAGGAATTGATATATCTGCACATTGTAATAGAGTGCCAGTAATAGATGGTCATATGGCATGTGTGTCAGTAAAATTTGAAAACAAACCAGAAAGGGAAGAAATTCTAAAAATATGGGATGAATTCAAGAGTTTGCCTCAAGAATTAGATTTACCATTTGCGCCTAAAAAACCAATTATGTATATTGATGAACCAAATAGACCTCAGACAAGAAAAGATAGGGATAAAGATAAAGGAATGGCAATAGTTGTTGGGAGATTAAGAGAATGTAATGTATTTGATTATAGATATGTAGGATTATCTCATAATACAGTAAGGGGTGCTGCAGGTGGTGGAATACTTAACGCAGAATTATTATATAAAAAGGGGTTTCTAAATTAATATGAGAATTACATTAATAGGAATGTCCAATGTAGGTAAGAGTTATTGGTCTGAAAAACTTGAAAAATCAGGTTTTAAAAGATTCTGTTGTGATGATATGATAGAAAAAAAACTAGAACCAATATTAAAAAAAGAAGGATATTCTGGAATTCATGATATGAGTAAATGGATGGGACAGCCTTATGAAGAACAATATGATGATAATGCAAGAAAATATATTTTTCATGAAACAGAAGTGTTAAAAGAAATATTGGATTACATAAAAAAAAATAAAGGAAATAATATTGTAGTTGACACAACAGGAAGTGTAATCCATACTAATAATATTATTCTTCATCAAATAAAAATGTTAACAGATGTAATTTATCTAAAAACGTCAAGCTCTGAAGTAGAAAAAATGCTTAAATCATATATAGAACATCCTAAACCTGTGTTTTGGTCAAATCAGTTTCAAAAGGGAGAAAATGAAAGTGATATGAAAGCATTAAAACGATGCTATCCAAAATTAATATCTTTTAGAAGACTTTTATATAATAGATTTGCAGATAAAACTATTTATGGTGAAAAATTAAGATATAAAAATATTAATGAAAATGATTTTATAAAAAAGATAAATGAGGCGTAATAGGATGTTAAATAAAATATCATTAGAATGTATAGATTGCAAAAAAAATTATCCTTATCATCGAAAAGAATATAGATGTGATTGTGGAAATCTTTTGGAAGTTAAACAGGATTTTACTTCTTATGGACAAGAAATTTTACAAAAATTTCAAAAAAGACTTGAACAATTACAACTTCCATTATCATCAGGTGTATGGAGATATAAAGAACTAGTACTTGACATTCCAGAAAATAATATAGTATCAAGAAATGAAGGAAATACAAATCTATACGATTCTAAAATTTTGTCAGGATATACAAAAATAAAAAATCTAAAAATAAAACATGAAGGTGAAAATCCTACTGGTTCTTTTAAAGATAGAGGGATGACTTCTGCAATTTCAATGGCAAAATATTTGGGATATAAATCAGTTGCATGTGCCTCCACTGGAAATACTTCTGCATCAATGGCATCATTTGCTGCCACATGTGGTTTGCAGTCTTATGTATTTATCCCTGACGGTGATATTGCATATGGTAAATTATCACAAGCATTAGCATATGGTGGGAAAACAATTCAGATAAAAGGTAATTTTGATGATGCAATGGACATGGTACAAAAAGTATGTTCTGAGTTAGACATATATCTTCTTAATTCTATTAATCCATATAGAATTGAAGGACAGAAAAGTATTGTGATTGAATTGATGCATCAATTAAATTGGAATCCTCCTAATTGGATTGTTCTTCCTGGTGGAAACTTAGGAAATACATCTGCATTTGGAAAAGCAATAAAAGAATTATATGGAATTGGATTGATTAGTAAAATTCCAAGATTAGCAGTTATTCAGGCACAAGGTGCAAATCCATTCTATGAAATGATAAGTAAAAAAGAAAACTCTATTTCATCAATGGAACCACATACGATTGCTTCAGCAATTAAGATTGGAAATCCAGTTAGTTGGAAAAAAGCAAAAAATTCAATAGATTATACAGGTGGTGTTGTTGATCAATTATCCGAAAAAAAGATAATGGATGCAAAAGCTTATGTTGATAAATCAGGAATTGGCGCTGAACCGGCATCATGTTGTTCAATAGGTGGTGCAAAAAAACTTAGAGAAAAAGGTATCATAAAAGAAGATGAATCAGTAGTATGTATTCTAACAGGGAATATATTAAAAGATACAGATTCTACTATTAATTATCATATGAAAGAAAATAATGAAATGTCAAATAAACCAATCAAAGTAGATTGTGATTTTGAAAAAATTAAAAATTTAATTAAAATGAAATAATTTATTTATAATGTTTATTTTTTATGTGTCTTTATACACTTTTGTAATCATCTTGAATCTATGATTTCTATATATGTCTGAAAATAAAAATCTAAATTCTTTCATGAACATATGCAAATCAAAATGATTTCGAAAAAGCATACTACAATCAAGATCAGGTTTTCCAATTGATTGCATTATTTCAATAGAATAAGGGTGTTTTTTTATAAAATTAATAACTCTTTTTTCTTTTTTAGGATTCATATTATCAAATGTAAAGAATATGTGATAATTATAGAGGCCTAATTTTGTTGTATCAATTAGAGCTCTATATCCAAGAATAATATTTTTATTATATAATTTATTTAATTTATTTCTTGCAGTTTTAATATCTATGTTGCATTTTTTTGAAAGATTAAGAAGAGATATTTTTGCATTGTTTCTTATTAAAGAAATTATTAATTGCTCTTTTTCATCGGGAATAAATACATTTCCATCATTATAATTTTCATAATAAGGATAAACATTTTTTTTGTCAAACATAAGGTATTTGTGTGTAAGATAATATTTTTTTATTAGGAATGATATTTGAGTATCTTCGATATAATTGCTGTAATTTAGAATAATTTTTTGATAAATTTCATTTAGTTTATTTACTGATTTGACAATGATTGAAATTCCAATATCCCATTTTCCTTCATTCCAAGAAAGCCATACAATCTCTTCTATATTTTTCAAATAATCTATGAGTTTTGATTCTGTTGTTCTATCAATATTCTTTAAGTTTAGGAATATTCTGCAATGATTATATCCTAATTTTAGTGAATTATACCATCCGACATATCCAGTAATTATACCTTTTTGTTCTAATTTTTTTATTCTATATTCAACAACTTGTCTTGAAAGTCCTACGGATTTAGAAAGAATGGTCATTGGTTGACGTGCATTCATATCAAGTTCAGCTAATATTTTTCTATCTTTTATATCAAGTTTTTCAAGCATGTAACAAAAAAATAGGATATAATATAAATATTTTACCTAAAATGCAAAAAATTAATTTTAAATTTAACCATTTCCAAAAATAAATACATCAATGACAATAGATGTCCATAAATAATTAAAGAATCCAAGAAGGACATTTAATGTAATAGCAATTATTGCTCCAATTTTTTTTTCTGAATTTTTGAAAGAGATTATTCCAAATATAATTCCAATTAATGCTCCAAATGGAATGAAGAATAAGAATGCTAATAAATAAGAAACAGGAAGCATCCATTTGTTTTCTTTTTTTGATTTTATAAAAGTTTTTTTTATTTTTACTTTTTTAATCTTAGAAGTAGAAATTTTCTTTTTTGTATTTGTATGTGTTTTAATTGGTGTTTGTTTTTTCATAGGTGGCTTGGTTTTATTATTCTTATTATTTTTATATACATTAAAGTGCTCTTCTAGTGAAGATTTTCTTTTTGTTTGACTATATTCTTTTTTCATTTTATTTTTGGAATAAAAGATAAATTTTACTCATAAATTTAATTATAACTATTTTTAGTTTATTTGAAAATGTTTTTGATTTGAATCTAATATTATTTTTGTCTATTGCATTCATTATAGTTGTTTTTTCATTATTTGAATTTCTAATTTTTTGCATTAATGATTCATCAAAATAGACAGTAATATCTTTAGTTGGTGAATTTTTAGTGTTTAAATCACTAAATGTCATATCATTTTCAATCTTAAAAAAAGAATCTATTTCGTATCCTTTTTGATCTACAAACACTAGGTTGATTTTACCTTTTGGGATTAGTTTTACTGCAGAATTTTCATTGATTCTTTCTGTTATCTCATTAAGCACTGTTTGTTTTAGAGCTACATTACTTTCAATTTTTGTAAGCACTTGTTTGAATTCCTGTCCATTAATTGAATTATATAATTGATCAACAGCATCCTTTGCTCTTTCTTCAATATTATTTCCTGAAAAAGCTTGAGCACTAGAGACTAAGATTAATAATAAAGATATTATAATTATAATATTTTTTTTTGTTTTCATATTTTCACGTCTATGATTAATTGTAATTATGTTTATATGTCTCTGTGTGCAATCATAATATTTCTAATATTTTTTCTGGTGGTCGTCCTATGATTGCTTTTTTATTTTTTATAACAATTGGTCTTTGAATTATTTTTGGATGTTTTATCATCCACTCAATTACTTGATTTTCATTTGGTTTATCATTTTTTTTTACTAATTTTTTATAAATGTCTTCATTCTGTCTTATGAGATCAATTGCTGGAATTTTTAGGATCTCTAAAATTTTTTTCAAATCTTCTTTTGTTGGTGCTTCTTCAAGATATTTTATAATTTCTATGTCTTCATTTTTTTCTTTTAGGATTTTTAATCCAATTCTACATTTTGAACATCTAGGATTGTAATATATTTTTGTTTTCATTATTTTCACATCATATAGGATAAAAAAGTGACTTGTCTTTTTCATCAAGTTGAAATCCAATTCTTCTTAGGTCTCTTGATTTTACTAAACCATTATAATCAATAAAATTAATATAATCTTTGTTTGTATTAATTGAAATAATTTTTTTAGGAATCCCACACGAACCACTAAGTATCTCAAATATTTTTTCATATGTTAATTTAGAATATCTTTTTTGATCTTCATTTGAAATTTTATCTGCAAGTCCTTTTTCTTTTCTATAATAGGAAATTAAATGTTCAATTTTTTTATCCATTTTAATTATTGATAATTTCATATTTTTTAAATTCTATGTTTATGCTAAAAAAATAGTAAACTATAAATATGAGAAAACACATAGATTATTGTATGAACTTAAAATTAAACAAAAAAGCCAAGGTTACAATGTTTATTGTCATTAGCATAGTTTATATGGTGGGTTTGGGATTATATTCGATAGGCATTTATTCTCCTTAGTTAAAAATACGTTTTTAATTTTTTTTGATAAACTAATAACATTTATAACTTTCTTTCTTTTTTATTTCATTTAATGTCAAATCAATTACGAAATATATCACCTATAGATGGGAGATATAAGGGATATACTCATCAATTAGAAGATTACTTCTCAGAATTTGCATTATTTAGATATAGAACAATTGTTGAGGTAAAATATTTCATAGAACTTTCTAAAAAAGACATAATTAGAAACCTTACAGATAAAGAAATTACTTTGCTTACGAATATATATAGAAATTTCTCAATTGAAGATGCAATAAGAATAAAAGAAATAGAAAAAAAGACAAATCATGATGTGAAATCAGTAGAATATCTAATAAAAGAAAAGTTACATAAAACTACTTTATCTGATGTTGAAGAATTTATACATTTTGGATTGACATCAGAAGACATTAATAATGTTTCACATGCATTATCAATAAAATTTTTTCTAAAAAATCTCTATTTTAAAGATATAGAAAATTTATTGCAATTATTGAAAACATTCATAAAAAAATACAAAGCAACACCAATGCTTTCACGTACTCATGGACAACCTGCTTCACCAACAACAGTTGGAAAGGAATTTGCATTGTTTGCTTACCGTATAAAAATACAATTAGATAATTTAAAAAAAATTAAAATAACTGCAAAAATAAATGGTGCAGTTGGAAATTATAATGCACATGAATCTGCGTGTCCAAGTGTTAATTGGAGACAGTTTAGCAGAGATTTTATATCATCATTAGAAATGACACCTGTACTTATAACAACTCAAATAAAACCAAGAGATGATTTTGCAGCAATATTTCATAATATAATTAGAATAAATAATATAATAATGGATATGGATAGAGATATGTGGGGATATATTTCAAGAGACTATCTTAAGCAAAAAACAAAAGAAGGTGAAGTAGGATCATCAACAATGCCTCATAAAGTAAATCCTATTAATTTTGAGAATAGTGAAGGGAATATAAAAATAGCAAATTCATTGTTAAATGCATTTGCAAATGAACTTACAATTTCTAGATTCCAGAGAGATTTAAGTGATAGTACAATACTGAGGAATATGGGAACAGCTATGGCTCATTGTATAATTGCTTATTCATCTACAACTAAAGGTTTGAATAAAATAGAAGTAAATGAAATAAAAATTATGGAAGATTTAGAAAATCATCCTGAAGTTGTCACAGAATGTATTCAAACAGTATTAAGAAAAGAAGGACATCAGATGCCTTATGAAAAATTAAAAGAACTTACAAGGGGTCATTCTATAACAATTGAAAATATTCATAGGTTTATCGATGGTTTGAATATAACTGATCATCTTAAAGAAGATTTAAAGAGAGTTGCACCACATAATTATATAGGTATTGCACCTAAATTGTGCGATGAAGTTATGGATTTTTTAGAAAATTAATTTTATTCTAAATCAAGGCCTATTTCTGCTATGTCATTTACTAATGTAAAACTTCTATGTGTATAAAATAATATAAAATATACATTGTGTTCAGTAATTAAAGCTATTTCATCTAGATCAACAAGTGTTGGACTTTTTTTTGATATAATATTAATTATATTATTTGCTATGTTTGTGTCTTTTTCGAATATGCTTTTCATAGCATCTGTATAATAATTCAATATTTCATCAAAAAAGTTATTTATTGTATTGGAATTTTTTTTATTAATTTTTTTTGATTTTAAAACATTTATGCATATTTTTTGAAATGCATCTGTTATTTTTTCAATTTTACTAATCAATATAAGATAATCTTGACATTCTGATAATGTTAATTTCAACTTATTTAGCATAATAGAATTATGGATTGCAAAATTTAACTGTCTTCTTACTAAAAAATACAATCTGTCGGTTTCTTCTTCCCAAATGTTGATGTTTTCCACACCTAATTTTGGATTATTAATTATTTTTTTAGATTCTTTAATTACTAATTTAGATATATTAAAAGCTCTTTTTATTGATTTTTTAATAGAGAGATAATCTGAGCTAAAAAAATCTTGGATGACTAGTTTATTGGGTGATTCTTCAATGATTTCTAATCCTATAAATTTTCTAATGCTTGATTTTATGCTATTTCTTTCTTCACTTGTTATTTTATTATTGAAATTAATTGTGATTTTATTAGCACCATTAAGGTAATATGTTGTGAATTTTCTTAGAATTTCAATTTTAGTTTTATAATCTGTATTATTTATTATTTCTTCTTTAAAATCTTCTTTTATATCAGATAGGCTTAATTTTAGTGATTTGTCCTTTTCTTCAGAAATTGATATACTATCTCCTGAATGTATTCCATTCTTTACTATCCATGGTTTTGGGAGTGAAACTATGTATGTTGCTTTTCCAGTTTTTTGTATTTTTCTTTTTTCTATGTTCATCAACTTCTAGTTTTAAACTATATATATTAGTTTAATCTATATAGATTTTATACATGTATATAAATGTAAGTTTGTAATTTAGTATATGTACAATAGTATTATCAATAATTTATCTTCTCAAAAATAAAATGTATCTTCACTTTATTGCATCAATATTAATGATAATTTTATTGTCTCTTATGTCTTTGAATAATAGTTTGAAAACAAGGATGATATACATTGTTCCAATTATTGTACTTTATTATACTACATTTATGCTTTTTTCATTTGATTATGACAAAAAAATGATAGAAAGATGGAAAGTAAAAGAAGACAAATTAAAAAATACATTAAATGTTGAATCAATAGAAAAATATCTCAAAGACAAGTATAAATTGAATAAACAGAACTAAATATAATATTGCTCTGATGTTCATAATTTCTTCAAATCATAACTAAAAAATATTTCTGGTTTTCCAAAATGTAGATTATTTATTGTTCCAGCTATTTCAAAACCCATTGAAAGATGAAATTTGATTGAAGCATTA
>JABHHN010000042.1 GCA_018671515.1 archaeon
AAAAGATTCTTTCAGAATTAGAAAAAAATGCTGTCAACTATCTTCAACAAGATTCATATTATATTGACAGGAGCGATTTACCAACTGAGGAAAGGGGAGAGATTAATTTTGATCTCCCGGAGTCTATTGATTTTAAACAACTAATAAAACAGTTACCTCTCCTAAAAATAAAGACACCTGTTAATGTACCTATTTATGATTTTATTTCCCACACTCGTAAACTTGTAACCCAGAAAGTAGATCCAGCTACAATAACAATTGTAGAAGGTATCCTATTGTTCACCAGGAAAGAATTGATAAATTTATTTGATTATAAAATATATGTTGAAACTTCCGATGATATTCGATTTATTCGTCGAATGAAAAGAGATCTAAAAGAGCGAGGTAGAACCATTGAAATGATGGTGATGCAATATTTAGAAACTGTCAGACCAAAGCATATTGATTTTGTGGAACCCACAAAAAAATATGCTGATATTATTATTCCTAAAGGGGGGCATAATAAAAAAGCAATGAAGTTGATTATTAATTCTTTATTAAATTTATGAACTGGGATAAACCACAAATAATAAATCTCCCTAAGATTAATGATCCTCGAGGAAATTTGACTTTTATTGAGGAAGGTAGTCACATCCCTTTTGACATTAAAAGAGTGTATTGGATCTACGATGTTCCCGGTGGTCAAATTCGTGGAGGCCATGCTTTCAAAGATCAAAAGGAAATTATAGTTGCTTTGTCTGGTAGCTTGGATGTGACAATAAACACTGGTAATACTAAAATTAATTTCTCTCTGAATAGATCTTATTTTGGATTGTATATACCTAATGGATTGTGGCGTCACATGGAAAATTTTTCCACAAATTCGGTTGTTCTTGTTATTTCATCTACTTTGTATACTGAAGATGATTACATATATTCGTTCAGAGATTTTATAAATTGGCAGAAATTAATTTGAATAAAATAGATAATTGTAAATTGATAAATCTCCCACGGGTTGAAAATATAGCTGGCAATCTTACTTCGATAGAAAACCAAATTACGACACCCTTCGATATAAAAAGAGTATACTATCTGTACGATGTCCCTGGCGGTTCTGAACGAGGAGGCCATGCCCACAAAGAGTTGCAACAATTGATTATTGCTGTTAGTGGTGCTCTAGATGTTGAATTGGATGATGGAAATAATAATAAATTAGTGCGTCTTGATCGCCCTTATTTAGGTCTTCATATCGTGGGCGGAATTTGGAGAGAATTAATAAATTTTTCATCGGGAGCAATTTCACTAGTTCTGGCATCTCAAAAATTTGATGAGAAAGATTATATTAGAAATTATGAGGAGTTCTTATTAGAAAATGGAATTAACATATAATGATTTTAAGAAAAGGGCTTTAGACGGTGAATTGTCAAAATGGGAAAAAATCGGATTTCCCGACTCCTACAGAAAAGGTATTGAAAAATTAATTTTTAAAGATATTGCTTTTAAGTTAGGTCTTGAATCAAATTCTGTAAAACGTATTTTGGATATTGGGTGCGGTTGCAGTGATCTTGTTAATAATATTTTAACTTTCTGTGAAAAATTTGATAAAACTCTTACGTTAGTTGATTCTAAGGAAATGCTGAATATTATTCCACCTAATTTAAAAAGCAATAATAAGGGTGTAGAGTTAGTACCTGGAAAATTTCCTAATACTAAAATATTGTACGAAAATACTAACAAATTATATGATGCTATAATTGTATATAGCGTTATACAGTACCCTTTTATCGAGATGAGTATTTATCATTTCATCAATAAATGCCTCGAATTGTTAAATGATAATGGGAAGGTGTTAATTGGAGATATTCCAAATGTCTCTACTCGTAATAGATTTATAAAATCAAAAGATGGAATTTCTTTTCAAAGAAATAATATTACATTTGCTAAAAATGTTGAAATTCAACATAGTGACGAAGAGAGAATCGATGATGCTGTAGTATTATCTATTTTACAAAGATTTAGAAACTTTGGTTTTGAAACCTACCTATTACCTCAACCTGAAGGTCTTCCATTCGCAAACCGTAGAGAAGACATATTAATAATTAAAAGATAAGTCAATGAAAACTAGAAAAAGGATAAGCCAATGAAAAACAAAAAACTAATAATATTTGGGGATAGTGCTTTTGCACAGATTGCTTACGAATATTTCACGCACGACTCCTTATATGAAGTTGTTGCATTTACAGTTTCTGGTGAGTATTTAAAGATTAATAGTTTGTTTGGTTTACCAATAATTCCCTTTGAAAATATAGAAGAATTATATAATCCCAAAGAGTTCGAAATGCATATAGCTTTAGTTTATAATAAATTAAATAGAATTCGGATTCAATTTTATAACCAAGCAAAAGCAAAAGGTTATTTCTTAGCAAATTATGTTAGTACGAGAGCATTTGTATGGCAAAACGTATTATTAGGGGATAATTGTTTCATTTTTGAAGACAACACAATTCAACCATTTACTTCTATTGGCAACAATAATGTATTGTGGAGTGGAAATCACATTGGACATCATTCTGTGATTGGATCTCACAACTTCATTTCATCGCATGTTGTTATTTCTGGTTTTTGTTCAATCGGAAACATGAATTTTATGGGTGTTAATTCAACCATGGGAAATAACTTGACAATGGGGGATGATTGTTTGATTGGATCATTTGCTCATATTGTAAAAAATGTACCAAGCGGATCCCTGATAAAGGGCACTCCAAATTTTCCTGAAAGTAAGACCACATGGGAAAAGTTAAATATTAAAGAATTATGAAATGGATCAAAAAGGGTTTTATTTATAATTGCGATCATTCTTCAGAGTGGGCAGTAAGCGGTGCGATGATTCCAACCCCCATTCATTTTGACCAGTCAACGGTTAGAGTGTTTTTAACTTTCTTAGACTGTAGTGGTATTGGTCGACCAGGTTTCGTGGATTTGAATAAAGCGAACCTTTTTGATATAAAAAACATATCCAAAATCCCAATTTTTGATATTGGAAAGCCTGGGAGTTTTGATGAGAATGGGGTATTAACTTGCTCTGTAACCAAAGTAGAAAATTATTACTATTTCTATTATGCTGGTTTTGAACTAGGTACAAAAATACGATACAGGCTTCTTTCTGGTTTGGCAATCACAAACGATAAATTTATTCTTAAAAAAAAATATAATGTACCAGTTTTAGAGAGAAGTGACGAGGAGTTGTATTTTAGGGGTGGTCCATTCTGTATTTTTGAAAATGGTATATTTAAAATGTGGTATGTAGCTGGTTCAAGCTGGATTAATATTAATAAAAAACAGATGCCAATATATGAAATAAAATATATGGAATCTACTGACGGAGTTAACTGGCCAAACAAAGGAGTGACCTGTATTCAAATCGAAAATAGCAATGAACATGGTTTTGGTAGACCTTTTGTTGTTTCTAATGATAAAAACTATAAAATGTACTATTCTATACGAATTAAAGATTTAGGATATCGACTAGGATATGCTGAATCAAAGAATGAAATTGATTGGGTTAGAAAAGATTACTTGATGAACTTAGATGTATCTCAAAATGATTTCGATGACAAAATGATATGTTATTCTTCGATTATTGAAATAGATGATAAAATTATTATGTTTTATAATGGTAATGACTTCGGAAAAACTGGCTTTGGTTATGCTGAATTAGTTGAAAAATGATAGAGGTTATTAGATATTGTAATGCTCGCAGATTTTTGTGGGATGAATTCTTGCCCAATAGTAAAAATTCAACATTTTTATTTTATAGAAACTTCATGGATTATCATTCTGACCGCTTTCGCGATTTTTCAATTTTAGTATTAGAAGATGGTAAATTAAAATCGATTTTACCGGCTAACCTTGATTTGGAGGGTAATTTGCATAGCCATCAAGGATTAACATATGGGGGCTTTGTATTTAATAAAAACGAACGATTAAATAATGAACTAAAATATATTTATAAATCTTTAAAATATTTATCCAGTAATAATATAAATGTAGTTTTTTACAAATCATTTCCGAAGTTATATTCTTCTATTGGGGTTGATAGTATCGACTACTCATTTTTCTATTTAAAAGCTATCTTGGCTAGGAGGGATCTTTCCCTTGCTATAAATTTTAAAGATAGACTTGATTTACAAAAAAGAAGGGTCAGGTCAATAAAAAAAGCTAATAATGCTCGTATTCAAATAGTAGAAGCAAGATCACTCACAGATTTTTGGTCGCAAATTTTGGAGCCTAATCTAAAAAAACGATTTGAAACTAAACCAGTCCATACTATTGAAGAAATAACTTCATTAAAAGCCAAATTCCCGAAAAATATTCGCCAGTTTAACGCGTATTTAAATAATAGGATTTTGGCTGGAACAACAATTTTTGAGACTTCTAACGTTGCCCATGCGCAATATATATCTGCGAGCGATGAAGGCCGCAAACTCGGTGCAATTGATTTATTATTTTATGAATTAATTAAAGCCGAATTTAATGACAAATTATTTTTTGATTTTGGTATTTGCAATGATAAACAAGGGAAAAAAATAAATTTTGGTTTATTAGATTGGAAAGAGGGATTTGGTGGCAGGTCTTATTCACACGATTTTTATAAAATAAAAACAAGCAATTTCAACTTATTGGAAAATCAGATAAAGTGGTAAATATTCTTGATCTTAAATCTATTAATGAATTTACACGAACCCTATCTGTCAAATGCAATAAAAGGGGTATTAGATTTTGGTATGTACGTTCTGAGAAACGAACTCAAATTATTTAAAGAAGAATATTCTAAGTTCCTCGACTTAAAATATTGTATTGGGGTAGGTAATGGCCTTGATGCATTCAGATAAATATTCGGACAAATATTGAATTAGGGTAATAAAAAAGGTGATGAGATTATATTATCAGCTAATACTTATATCGCATACATTTTAGCTATTTCTGACAATGAAATAAAGCCTGTTTTAATTGAACCAAATATAAATACGTAGAACCTATTTATTGAAAAATTGAAGATAAAATAATTCTGCACACAATGATTATCATTATTTTCCATTTGTATTGTCAAAATGCAATTGACACAGAAATTCAACGAATTTATTAAATATAAATGGCTGAAATGAAAATCCCTTTTTTTGATATAGATGTAACATACCGAGAATTAAAACCTGAAATTGATGAAGCAATTCAAAGAGTTTTGAATAGTGGATCGTATATCCTTGGTAAAGAAGTTGAGGCATTTGAGAGAGAGTTTGCAGAGTATTGCGGTGCAAAGTATTGCATCGGCGTGAGCAATGGTCTAGATGCATTACACTTAATACTTCGTGCTTGGGAAATTGGTGAAGGGGATGAGGTATTAGTACCAGCACATACCTTTATTGCGACCTGGCTAGCAGTAAGTAATACGGGAGCTAAACCTATCCCTGTTGATATTGATAAGAATACGTACAATATAAATCCCAAATTGATTGAGCAGGCGATCACATCTAAAACCAAAGCCATAATCCCTGTTCATCTTTATGGACAGTCTGCCGATATGGACTCTATTCTAAGTATCGCTCACAAATATGGTATTAGGGTTATTGAAGATGCTGCTCAAGCTCAGGGTGCGAAATATAAAAAGATGAAATGTGGTAATATTGGTGATGCTGCAGCCTTTAGTTTTTATCCTGCAAAAAATCTTGGAGCATTTGGAGACGCTGGTGCTGTAACAACAAACGATATGTCCCTAACAGAGAATATAAAAATGTTACAAAATTATGGTTCAAAAGAAAAGTATATTCATACTAAATTGGGATTTAATAATCGTTTAGATGAATTGCAAGCAGCTATTCTCAGAGTTAAGCTGAAATTTCTTGATGACTGGAATAGTAGAAGGGAGATAATAGCGAACTATTATCTTAATGGGCTTAATGGGATAGATGAATATAAATTACCCTTTGTGCCAGAATGGGCGGACCCGGTTTGGCATTTATTTGTAATAAAA
>JABHHN010000043.1 GCA_018671515.1 archaeon
AGTATCAAATCTAGACATCATAAAACTCAAAAAGTAGAATTTCTGACAAGAGTAATTGCATTTAATATAGATCGATTGATAAGATTGAACAAAAAAGTTATTCTGATAATAATCAGAATAACAAGGGTTTCATATTAGCCCTTTCTTCATGCTACTTACTATGTAATTTTACTCTAAGAGTAAGCTACTAAATTATTATATGAAAATTTATAACAAACAAAAATAAAGAAATTAAAAAAGAAAAAAACTACTGTAATTCCAGGTAAAAGAAGTACGGAATATTTATTGCTGATGCTGTTGCATTCTCTGCCATTATCATCTGGAAGTCATATGTTGTTGATGAATCGTTTCTATACCCTAAATGATTATTTTCAACCAATGAAGCATATACTAAGCTTGCTCCATCATATAATAATACTTCCTGAAATACTGAATTTACAGTTAATGCCTGTGCTGTATCATTTAAATTTGTAGCAATTGCATATCCTGTACTTGCATCTATTGAAGTAGTACCTACATCAAATTGCCTATGTGTCTGTGTTACAAAAGTTTGGTTTATACTGTCTGCTGCACTGGAGGAATGATTTAGTGCATAATCCTCGTTTTCTTTATGCGTGACACTAGCAACTGCAATACTACCCCAAGATATTGATGAATTTCTAGACGCATATACTTCACCGTCAAAACTTGAAAGAGTCCACTGATATATTGTATAATCTGCATCATCATCCAAAACGAATGTTGATGAAACATTTCCAACATATGCTTTCCATTTCATATCCTGTTGAATTGCATCTAAATTTGCTGTGTTAATTGTTCCTTTTCCATCAGTTCTACTATCTGGAGCACTAGCATTTTTTGTAAGATGAGACATATTTGTAATTGTAGCAACACCTGTAGGTTGTCCAATTACAAATACTGATGACAAGGATATCAATACTATCACTGAAACAATGGTCAACACTATCAATCCTTCTTTATCATTTCTCATTTTTTACCTCTATTTCCCTTTCATGCTATGTTGTTTCTATCCTTATGACAATTCTAAGTAAAAATAATATGTTGTACTACTTTGAGTTGTATCTGTTGGAACTAATAGTTCGAAATCAACTGTACCTTCACCATCAAAAGCATTACTTGTTCCATTGATGATTGATGTATAAACTAATGTTCCTTGATCTGCATTTAATAATACGTTCCAAAATGCTTCTGCACCGGTATCATCATAAGGTAATGCATTCCTACATGTTGTAAAAGCACCTAATGAACCAACTGTAAAAGATGGATGTGTTCCAGGTACAAATGTATCATTTATTCCTTCTGAGGATGCATTTAAAATTGTTAATGCTTCTTCTTCTTTATATAAAGCAGTTTGGTTTGAACATTCTGTTGTTGTCCAATCACTGACCGCTGCTCTTGCTGCAAATACTTCACCTGTTGGTTCTGAACCAGTCCAATCATAAAATGTATCGTTATCAGCATTGTCCAATGTTATTCCACCACTAATATTACCGAAATAACCTTGCCAAATATTTGTTATTTGATTGGCAGTTATATCTAATGCAGTTATATTTCCAGCTACCGCATCATGCGTCTTTGAATTATCAGCAACCCTTCTTTCAGATTCTCCTTCTGTTAAAGATCCTCCAACTGGTTGAGCTGATACGAATGACATAACCCCTAATATAAATGTCAAAGCCAATGCCAAAATCATTAATTTTTTGCCCTTATTCCCCATTTTACTCATTCCTCCTTAAATTCCCACGGATTGTAAACTTAATTTTTTCAATTGACCCCAAGTCAATTTTTCTATAAACTCTACTGTGATTGGTATTTCATACATATTATTCATTTAAACTCACCTCAATTTCCCTTCTATATTTTCTGGATCATAAAGTACAAATAGAGCAGATTTTGATTTTAAAGAATCAAAATCTGACCTTGACAAAATAGAGTGTTTAAATCCCTTCTTGTTGTACTCACTTTTCTTTATTTGTTTGTCAAGTGCATCCCGTCCTTTATTGCCGGCTATAACAACTAATTTTAAGATGACACTACTATTATCAACAGCAATTAAATCTATATTGCTTAAATAATCAGAAACTACCCAATAGAACATACCAATAAATTTATGATATTCTTCATTTTGGATGAATAAACTTTTTAAAAAATATTTTGAATAATCTGTTGCAGGCAATAATTTTTTACCAGCATAATTTTGTGATGTTAATATATAAATAGTGATAATTATCACAGTTGAACTTTATTAATCTTTTCTTTTTTTATTGGATTTTTATGTTTTTGACTTGAATTATAAATTAATTATGTAGTTAATATTAATATTTAGTGTAAATAATTAAATAAAATATTTAATAAAATAATAAAATAAACTAATTAATTAAAAACTTAATTAGTGTTAATATGTAGTCTAAAATGAACAATTTTTTTAAACTATATCTAATTCTTTTTGTTAAATATGGGTATTGATTCAAATAGTGAGAAAATAAAAGAACTGGAAGAGGAGCTATCTAAGACTAAATATAATAAGAAAACTCAACACCATATAGGAAAAATAAAAGCAAAGATTGCACGACTAAAAGAAGATATAATAACTACTAAAAAAGGAAAAGGAAAACATGAAGGATATTCAGTTAGAAAGACTGGAGATGCAACAGTTATTATGGTTGGTTTTCCCTCTGTTGGTAAATCCACTCTATTGAATTCATTTACAAATGCTGAGAGTAAAGTTGCAGCTTATGAATTCACAACTCTTGATGTAATTCCAGGATTACTTGAACATAAACAGGCAAAAATACAAGTCTTGGATGTACCAGGGATTGTTGAAGGAGCTGCAGATGGAACTGGAAGAGGTAAAGAAGTTTTAGCAGTAGTCCAGAGTGCTGATCTTGTTTTGATAGTATTAGATATAAACAAATTAGATCATTATGAAATAATAAAAAAAGAATTATATGATGTTAGAATAAGGCTTGATAAAAAAAGGCCAGATGTAAAAATAACAAAAAAACCAAAAGGTGGAGTAAGTATAGGTTCAACAGTACCATTAAGTATCAATAAAAAAACATTTGAAGCAATACTTAATGAATTTAAGATTGCAAATGCAGATGTTTTAATCAGAAGCAAGATTAATGAAGATCAAATAATTGATTGCATTGAAGAAAATAGAAAATACATAAATGGTGTAGTCATAATAAATAAAATTGATACAGTATCTCTTGAAAAATTAGAAGAAGTAAAGAAAAAATTTCCAGAGGCTGTTTACATTTCAGCACAAAAACGTCTGAATCTTAAAGATTTAAAAGATAAAATATTTGGTAAATTAGAATTTATCAGGATATATCTTAAAGAACCAACAAAACCAGCAGATATGGATGAACCTATGATTATGACATATAATTCTACAATAAAAGATCTTTGTGAAAAGCTACATAGAGATTTTGTTACAAAATTTAAATTTGCACGGGTGTGGGGAAAATCTGCAAAATTTGATGGTCAGAAAAAAATAAATCTTGATTCAGAAATCATGGATAAGGATATTGTTGAATTGCATATTGATTAAGAAAAACTAAATTCTTGATTAAATAATTTTTTAAACATTAGTTTTAACCTATTTTTCTATGAATTTTTTTAAAAATATGTCTGGTGAAAAATACATTTTTCTAGAATTAATTTTTTGGAGTATGTTTCCAATTTTTTCAATATTGACTTTTAGTTCAATACATCCATTATATTCAGCAGCCTTTTCTACTTTTTTAGCTTCAGTATTTTTTGCTATAGTTATTACTATAAAAAAAAAATGGAATGAATTATTAAAAAAAGATATTTGGAAAGAATTAATTATTGCAACTATAATTATTGGGATTTTTTTTTATAGTATGACTTTTATTGGTTTAAATATGTCTACTGCAGGAAATATGGGTATTATTTTTTTGATGGAAGTATTTTTTGGATTCTTTTTCCTAGGTTTTTTAGGAAAAGAAAAAATTACTTTGAATGGTACAATAGGTGCAATTATAATGGTTATTGGGGCACTTATTATTTTTTTACCTGATGTTTCAAAATTTGGTCTAGGCGACTTACTTTTACTAATTGCAATTTCAGTAACACCTCTAGGTAATTTTTATCAGAAAAAAATTATGAAGAAAATAAGTAGTTCAACATTGATGTTTGTAAGAAGTTTTATTAGTTCTATATTCATATTTCTTTTTGCATTATTTTTTTCTAAACCACCAACATATTCTCAAATTTTATCCTCATTATTTTTTTTAATTCCAAATGGTATATTGTTTATGGGTTTTTCAAAAGTGTTATGGTTAGAAGGAATCCATAGGATACCAATAACTAAAGCAATTTCAATTGGGACTATTACTCCTATGTTTACTTTATTTTTTTCATTTCTAATTCTTGGTGAAATTCCTTCATTGTGGCAAATAATTGGATTGTTTCCTATGATTCTAGGTGCACATTTAGTATTGAAAACTAGTAAGCAAAATAAAGGAGATGTTGTAGAATAATATTTCTAAAATAAATAAATTTTTCTATCATTAAACAATTTTTTTTAGTAAACTATAAAAAGAAAAACTGATTGCAAAATAATGGGGTGAGTAGTTGAAAAAGTATTATAAAACAGTGTTAGTTTTGATTGTAATTTTAATCTTTTTGACACACATTTCTAA
The DNA here is from genome assembly GCA_018671515.1 of archaeon. Lineage (GTDB taxonomy): Archaea > Nanobdellota > Nanobdellia > Woesearchaeales > GW2011-AR15 > JABHHN01. The sequence goes on from JABHHN010000043.1 coordinate 4,695, forward strand.
TGCTAATGCACAACCTGAATTAAAACATGGGAGAGTAGCATTATTTGGAGTAACAAGCGACACAGGTGAAGGAGTTCCAGGTTATATTGAACATTTTTTATTAAAGGGAAGCGGGAAAATTTATTATAGGGAAAATCTAGATATTGCAACAAAAGAAAAAAATAAGATTGCTATAAATTATGTTTCTTCAACGTTGGGGTTGGACCCACGTAAATTTGATTACTATATTACCTATGGTTTTAATACACAAAAAATTTCAGGTGTAAGTGGTTCTGCAAGTCTAGCTATATTATTATATTCAACTATGGCTAATCTTCCTATTAATGATACTGTTGCAATATCAGGTAATATTGATGAACATGGGAATATATTGGAAGTATCAGGTATTTTAAACAAAGTAATTGAAAGTTCAAAACATAATATTACTACTTATTATATACCTAAAGGACAAAGATATGAGTACGTTTATGTTAAACATGACTCATTGCGTGATGAAAATGGTTTTTTAGCAATTGGTCCATATTTTAGTTATGAATTGATTGATATCATAAACTATTCAAAAGAAAATTTTAATATTGATGTTATAGAAGTAGATACTATAACTCATTTGGTTGATTTATATTATTATTCTAACATAAACAATATAAATAATTAGTAATTTCAAGGAGGGAATGGGGGGAATTCAAATTGAGATGGAAAAAAGTCATTGAAGATAGTGAACTAATAGTTTTTGAAAAGAAATTAGATGACATGAAAGTTAGGATAGAAGCAAGATTCGTTGAAAACTCTTGGAAGATATTTAAGACTTATATCCATGAAAATGTTTCAAGTCTTATTAGTGAATATTCATTAGATAATATTTCACAGGTAAGAAAGAAAATTGATGATCTTAAAAAAGAAAAGATATTGAATTCTAATGAAATTAAAAATATTAACCCTCTAAAAAAAGAAGTAGCTGTAAAATTAAGAAGGGTCTTTAAAGAAGAATTTATTGAAAAATGGGATTTATCAATTTTTGATAAGAAAGAAAAAAACTTCTTATTTGTTAGGTATGATGATGACATAGAAATTGATTTTGTAATTGATGAAAAATATAAACCTTATCAGCAAGAAATAAATTTGCAGATTGAAGATAAATTAGGTTTTAGGGAATTTTCAGATTATATTACATATAATATATATTATTTCAAAGATCATAAGTCTGAAAAGAAACCAGTAAAGACTGTTCAACAAGATAATAGTGTTGTTTATGGAAGAATTGACATAGAATTTAATTTTGATGACGAATATTCCTAAATTGTCAAAAATTATTTAATTACATTTATTTATTCTTTATTTTTGTGGTAAAAAATCATCTGATACCTTGTATACCACTGTTTTATAAATTATGGGAAGTGGTATATGAGGTGGAAAAATATGAGTGACTCAAACAAGAGAGATATGTATGTAAATAATAAATATTCATCTAGTGGTCACACATATTTGACATGTCCAAATTGTGAATCAAAAAATGATATGGATGAAATGATATGTGTTTTTTTCTAAGGGAAGCATTCCACAAAAGCAATGGTAGAATAGTTAAGGCAATGAAAAAAAATATTATTCCACCATATATCCAGATTATATTAAATAAATTTGTCGTCTGAAGATCTGTTTTTATGAATTCACCTATCCATCTGTTTTTTTGTAAGAAGAAAGTATATAGATTATGATTTAAATTTGTAAGGAAAGGAACAAGAAAACTAAAAAGATCTGTGAATATATGCAATACTAAAAGACCTGAAAAAACATATTTTATTTTTGATTTTTCATGAAAATAATTAAACATATCTTTTTCAAAAAATTCACTTATTTTGGATATTTTATGTTTAAAATTCCTGCTTTTTATTTTATGTTTGTTTCTTAAAATATAGATTGCACTAAATAATCCAACAAGGGTGAGAGGAGTTCCAAGTACTAATGTAAACCATTCAGATATTAGATTGAAATAAGTTATATAAAATCCACATAATATCACGAATATTGATAAACTTCGTATTATTTTTTGTTCTATTGTTTTTGGGAAAAAATCTTCATGAATTATTGACATAAGTGAATTTTTTTCTATCTTTATTTTTGTTCCAAGATATATTGAAACAAAGAGTATTATTAATCCACCTAAGTGGAATGTTATTAGTTCTAGCATGGAACTATAATTTATGATTATTTCAATGATCTCATTAAAAAAATGAGTTTTATGATTTAAACTTAATAATATTGATGTAAAATCTGAAAAATTAAGAAGATAAAAACTAATGATAATTAGTATATCAAAAATATAGTTTTTTATTTTACTTTTATATGTTGTATGATATAGTTGTTCTTTTCCAAAAAATATTTTCATAAAACTAATTTTATATAAAACAAATCCTAGTCCAAACCAGCTCATTATCTTGTTTAGGAGTGCTAAATCTTTAGATATTAGATTGAAAAAAGATAATATGTATGATAGAGAATAGTATATAACAAATATCCAGTAGATATTGTTGTTTAGTTTTTTATTTTTCATTGGTTATATTTGAAATTAATTGATTGTAGTATAAATAAATTTATTTTTTAGATGTATTTTTTATTTATATTGAATTTCTTTTTTCCCCTTTTAAAAGTTGTTGAATTATAATTTCAGGGCTGTGCCCTTTTATGTAGCAAGTCCTTTTTTAGGACTTGCATATGGAAAAAATCAGAAGAAATCTGATTTTGAATAATTATTGAAAATTTTAGAAAATAGAAATCAGAATTTCAATAGTATGTATAAATCATTTTAAGAAAATATTATAAACTAATACATATCCTATTTTAATTAAAAAGAGGTAAGTAAATGATTTATGATAAAAATCAATTCAAATTTAATATAGCATTCTTATTAGTATTATTTATCTCTTTAAGTCTTACAATCTATCTTAGTGCAAGGATAAATTCATTAAATAATAAATATCAATCAATAAATGGGACAGTTGAATCTCTAAATGACAATTTGAATTATAATCAGATTCAAGCTCCTAAAAATGATATTGATTTTATTTTAACAACAACTGGTCTTACAATTTCTAATGCAAATGATTATGGAGTTCTTAGTGGTCCATCTATGCAACCAACAATTTTTGATGGAAACACAATTATTCAGCAAAAATATTTTGAAGGCATGGAATTAAAATTAGGAGATATCATAAGATATACTAATAACCAAGGTGAAGGAATTATCCATAGAATAAGAGGAATTTATGCAAGTACAATCTATGTTCAGGGAGATAGCCTAAATACTGGTGAGAAAGTTCCTAAATCAAGAATTACTCATAAAATAATATGCGTACTTTATACTTGAAAAAGGGCTACGTTGATATTGATGATAAGTATGACGAGAGAAAAGAAGTTCTATTTGAAAAATTCAGAAAAAGACATGGCAAGGCTTCAAAGAAAAGAAAAGTTAGAATAAAAAAATGGTATGATAGATCATTAAAAAGAATTAATTCTCAGTACAAAAGAAGAACTGATAATTTCATTAAAAAAGAGAAATTTAAAAAAAATATTAAGCATAAGTTTAGCATGAAATCAAAACCACTTAGAGATAAGATTATGATTTTTATGGAACGTTTTAAAAAGAAAAAAGAAGAGGAGAAAAAATGATTGGGTCTGCATTTTTAATTAATGCAATGATTGATTTTATTATATTGGTTTTATTATTCTATATAATTTCTATACTAAATAAGAAAGATATTTCTATGCGAAATAAATTTTCAATTCTTTCATTTTTTTATTTTATTTCTTTAATATTGAATATTGCTTTACTCTCTGGGAAATTAACAGCAGTTTCATCTGAAATTTTACTTATTGAATCATTTTTTATGATTGGAAAAACATTTGTTTTTGTTTTAATATTTTCAGAAATTTTAAAAAACAAAAAATTGATGTATTATCTAGGATTATATATTTTAGCAGTTGCTACATTTAAATTCGGATTTGATGATTTTTTTTCATTGTTAAATATAATTTCAAATATATTATTATTAATAGTATTTATTTATACACATCACAGAAAAGATAAATATCTTAGGAGAAGTGCATTTTTTGGAATGTTGTATTGTGTTGTTTCATTTATTTTGATTTTTTTTTTAAATGATAAAAGAGATTTACTTTCAATTGTATTTTTAATCCCAAATGTATTTTTATTTGGGACATTCTATTATTTTTCAAAATATTTAGTAATGGAGGAAGTAGATTTTTATAAAAAACCAAAAAGATATGAAATTCCATTATATGCAAAATTCATGGTTGGTTTAAGATTACTCTCAATTGTATTTATGACATTTATTTTTATAATGGTGTCTGTTGTATCATTTCATGAATTAGGACATGCACTTGCAGGTAAACATTTTGGTTGTAGGATTTCAAAAGCAGTTTTGTATGACGGCGTTAATTTACCACATACAGAAGTTGTATGTGCAGATGATTCAAATAATATTTTGATTGGCTCTGCAGGATTATTTATTCCTTTGATTTTAGGTTTAGTGTTTTTATTATTGGGTGAACGTTCAACATTAGGAGTATCATATTTGATAATAGGTTTTTCATTCTATCTTTCTAGTAAGGATTTACAAGATATATTACCATCTAATGCAATTGCAATGGTTATTAGTTTGATTGGTGTAATGTTTTTGATACTTGGAATAAAAGAAGTATTATATTATGCATATGATGAGGAAAATCTGAAGCATAGTTTGAGTTGATTAGAGTTAGTTTTATATAGTTGAATATGAATTAATTTATATTATATTGATAAAAATCAAATTTTTTTGGAGGATTTAATAAAATGAAAAAAGAATTCTTAGTTAGTTTATTGATTATGGTTATGTTGTTTATTAGTTCATGTGGTGAAGGAGTTAGTGAAGTTGCTGAAACTATAGTTGACACAGCAGCAGATCTGTCTCTAAGTGGAGACATTACTTGTTATAAGTGTAGTATAGAAGGAGATGGATCAAGGGAAGAAACTGAGTGGCTTGTGGATTCAGATTGGAGAGATAAAATTGAGGGAGAGATTTTGGCTAGAAAGAAACCAACTGAGCTTCCTACAACATACATTATTCTTGGTAAGGATGTTTGTCAATGGCAGAGTACAAATGGGTTAAGAGAGTATGTTGATAATATACCTGGATGGTTTATTTATGAAAGTCTTACAGGTGGTAATGTTTTTTCAAATCGAAGAAGAAGAGATGAAGCAACTGATACAGCTTGTAAAGCATATGAACCAACAAGTTCAAAAGTGATATGTGAATTTGATCAAACTAATGGAGTAGTGGCAACAGTATCACTATCTGTAGGCGGATATCCTGCTGCATTATTTAATAATGGTGAAGGAAAAGTATCTGATTTGAATTTATTTGCTATAAAATTAAATACAAATTGTGATTGGTTTACAGAATGTAAAGTTCAAGATAAATTGGTTGAGAAATGTAAGGAAGGATTATTAGGTGAGAATTTTGAAAAAGGTGCTACAGTTCCAGATTGGGCAATAGCAATGGCAGGTGGTAGTCAATTGATGAATCCAGGAGATGTAGAAACATTTTTACCAGGAGAGGAATATAAAGAGAATACTCAACAAAACATATGTACTGATAATCTTAATTTAGTAGGTGATTATTCAGTTATTGATTGTCCAGGTGCAAATATTGAAGTGACTAATGATAATGGTGCACTTTTTAGATATTTTCCTAGTCTTGGAGATCATTTAAGAAGTAGGGCAACATCTGTAGCAAAAGGCAAAGTTTTGAAATGTTTAGGTGCAATAACTTGTCCAGGAACAAATCCTGCTTGTTCAAAAGATGGTGTTGATAAAAATTGGTATTGTTTAGAACATTTGAATGATGTGCCAGAATCTGAAAAGCAATATGCTCCATATTATGGTTGGATTTCTTCAAGTTTAGTATGGGTCTATGTAGCATCAGGTATTCCATCAGAAGATGCACCAAAAGTATCTTAATTTTTTCTTTCTTTTTAAATAAAACATTAAAAATATTCTTTTATAAATTCTAAAATAGCAAATATTAAATACTTAAAATATAATTAATTCATACATATGGATGGAATAAAATGAAAAAAATACAAATTCTTTTAGTGATTTTAATGATGATGTTTTTACAATAAATACAAATGCTGTAATGTCATTAATGGGTGCAGGAATGCCATCTCTTGATCCTCCTGATGAATTGCCTTGTGATTCAGATGCTTGTCGATTTGGGCCTCATTCAGTTCCTAATGGTGATGGTACCAGTGATTGGGTATTTTATGATGATGGGTATAATAATATTGATAAATGTGGTCATTGCCTTATAGATTTTACACGTGATGCAGAACAATATACAGGTTTGCTTTGGGATTGTACGGTAGGAAAAGAATGTCAATATAGTGAAGAAAATACTATGTGTAATGATGCTAATACATTTGTTTATGAATTAGTAGGTAAACCTTGTATACAAGGGATAGAAATAATTAATGAAAATATGAATGATTATTGTGGTCATAAAGTAGGGGCAAAAAATTGTCCAAAATACGTATATGGGTATTGTTTTCCAGGTAATGATGGTTCTTGGGGTTGTCAACCACCATTAGAACGAAATGATTGGGTCATGTTTTCTGATTATTGTTCAAGGTGTGAATTTCAAGAATTTGAAAATGTATGTTATAAACGTTATCATCCACCCACACAAAATAGTGTATTTACCTGTACAGCTTTAGAAAATTGTCGAACCTCTAATGATGAAACTCGAAATTTTGATAATAAAGATTTGTTCTATGATTTTGGACCTGGTTTAGAAGACCCTTGTCCTAATGGACTTAGGTGTTGTGAGAAAGATGATCAAATTGTATTTGATCCAGTTTATGTAGATAGTCCATCTGTACCTAGTGGACAAAGTGGTAATTGTGTTATTCCATCTTCTCTTGAAAGACCTGATGGTTTAGTAATTGAGGAATCTGATATTCCTAATGCGCTTAAAACTTTAGGTTTATGTATTTATAACGATGATACAAAAGATTATGCAATAGTTACTGGACAAGATTTAATTACACTTTATGCTAAGGAAATAAGTGAAGACTATTCTTATACAGAAGCAAATTATCAAGAAGAAATATCAAAATGCGATTGGGGTGATATTTCTTATAATAATATGCGTAATGCTTTGGTTACTTCTCAAAAATGTTGTAATGGTTTTGATGATTTAACTTCTAACTGGTATCAATTAATAGATGGTGATTTATATATTAATGGAGAAAAATGCTCTGATCGTTCATGTCCTTTTGTATATTCTAAAACTGATGAAGGTTATAAGTTAGAAGAAGATATAATTGTAAGACAAACAGAATCATTTATGTCAAATCCTTTTTTTACTGAACTTGAATATTATGATTTAAAAGAAAATAAATTACTTATTTATGAACATTTAAATGAACTTTCATATCTTGATCAAATACAATTAGTAGCAGTTAAGCATAATTATGATGCAGTTGTTGATGTATTAGGTAATTTTTATACAATAAACAATCCTCAAAAAGTTGAATGTGTTGATGACATAGGAAGAGATTGTACTAAGATGCTTGAAAAAGAAGATGCAAAAATCAAAACAAAATCAAGAGTTACAGAGTTAGGTTCATTGAATCATGTTGAACTTATTGATAAAATTTCATTTGATAAAGAAGCATGGGCTCAAAAGACAACTGATAGTACAATTGGATTTGTAGAATTAACATTACCACAAACAGATGTTAAAAATTCAAAATTAGTTATATCTTACAGTAAAAATGAATTAAAGGAAGCAACAGAAAAACCAGAACAAAAGAAAAATTTTATGACTGAATTTTTATCTAAAATTCCTTTTTTTAGTAATAAATTTAAACAAAATTATGTAGCTAATTATATGAAAAATATTGTTATTGAGTATTTAGATAATGGACAATGGAAGACTTATCCAAATAATCATCATTTACATTCAGATGTATATAAAAAAACTATAATTCCTCTTGATATGGAAATCATAAAAGAAAATAAAATTAGACTTTATCAAAGAAGTATATATGTTTTTGATTATATTGCAATTGATTATTCTTTAGATGAAATTTATTCGGTTGAATATTTTAAACCAATTAATCAAGAACAATTAGAAGATGCAGATGATTCTGAAATTTTAATGGAATTAGATGATTTTATTGAATTAAATTTTCCTAAAGTGGAAGGAGATAGTTTCTTTTTAATGAGTAAGGGTTATTATTTGCCTGGAAAGAACAAAGGTGATGTAGAATGAAAAAATCAACAATTGGAAAAATATTAATAATTTTATTTGTGTTATTAATTAGTTTATTATTGATGGGTTGTGATGAAGAGGTGATTAATAACCCTGCAGAGACACCTACTGACACCTCTTGTTCAAATTCAAATATAGAAATTTCATCAATAGTTGAAGACATACAAGAATCAATAAATATTTTTGAAAAATTTGATTATTAAAAATAATTTTTTTCTTTTCTTCATTCACATTAAAAACAATATTTATAAAACTCCTACATCTAATTAATTCATATGATGTTTGATATTATTATAATTGCTATTGCATTAATTCTAGTTTTTATAGCACTTTATAATTCAATATATACTTTTAAAACAATTACTGAAGCTTATGTAAAGAGAACATGGGTTGTTTATTTTGCTTTTATTGGATTCTTATTAGTTAGTTATATTTGCTACATTTTAATGATTGCAATAACAATTGCAAATACTAATACAATTAGAACACTTACAGGAATTATTTTCTTTAATATTGCAGTGTTTACTGTAGTTATAATTTGGTTCAATAAAAAAGTAATTGAAAAAAATGAATTTAATACACGAGTTTTAGGAAATATGAATGTTGTACTAAAAGATGAAGTTAAAAAAAGTGTATCTAAAATAAAAGAATCAGATAGACTAAAGGAATTATTTGTTCATATAATGTATGAAGAAGTAAGAAATCCACTAAATTCATTAAAAGAACAGATTACAAAATTGATAAAAAATTCAAAAGATGATAAAATAAAAAGTGAATATTTGAAAATAATAAATGAAGCAGATGAAATGGATTCATTAATTGTAAATGCTAGACTTTACTCAAAATTAAGGGATGAAAAAATAGCAGATAAGAAGATGAATATTGATTTAAATAGGTTATTGAATTCAATTTCATCAGTTTATCTTGAAAAGGCAGCTTTAAAAAATATTAGCATAATAAATGAATCAGATTATAAAAAGAATTTTTATGTTCCATTGCTTCCTTTTGCTCATGAAGTATTTAGAAATATAATTGATAATGCAATAAAACATAGTCCAAATAATTCGGCAATTAGAATTGTCATTAATGAAACAAAAGAAGATACAACTGTTAGTATCTTGGATAATGGAAAGGGCATTTCTGATAAAAACAAAGAATGCATTTTTAACAGATTTGAAGAAGATAAGGAAAAAGGAGGAATTGAAGGAACAGGTTTAGGATTAGCAATATGTAAACATATAATGGAACTTCATGATGGTGAAATTTGGGTCAATGATAATCCAATGGGTGGAAGTATATTTAATATTAAATTTCCTAATGAAAAACAAATGGAGAAATATAAATAATAAAATTATTTTTCAACTTCAATTCTTAATTTGTCATATAGATTTTTTACTCTATTTTTTAATTCATTAAATTCATCTTCTTCAAAGCTTGTTTTAGTTGAATATTGGTAATTTTCTCTTAAGTCTAGAATTTTATTACTATGTGCAAGATCATCAGTGATATTTTTATCAAATATTTCTTTTAACTCATTTTTTGATAAATCTATTTTTTTATCTTCAATTAATTGCTCAATATATGCAAAAGTACAACTTTGATTTCTTGATTCAATCCCAAATTTAATTAATAATGCAAGAAGTAAATGGTATAATGTATAAAAGGCGGCAGAAGCAGACCAATCCGAAAATCCCATTTCTTTGAATGAAGTTAATGCTCTAAAATTGTGATTAGCTTTTTTTATATGTGCATTTATTATTTCTTCACTAATGTCTATTTTTCTTAATCCTTTATGTCTTTCTTTAGATTTTTCTCCTTCTTTAAAACATTTTTTTAATTTATCTTTTATTGACATTAATTAGCACCTCTACAATATCTGAATGCCCCCAAAGTATATATCCATTTTTAATAATGTTTAAAATAATTGGTTTTTTCATTTTTATATTTTGGATTAAATCTTCTTTAGTTAATATCATATCATGTATTGTAATAGGTATAATGTTTTTTAGTTCATTTAATTGTTTTTTATATTTTGTAAAATTTTCTTTTTTTAAAACAAATAATATGTCTAAATCATTTGGTTTTTTATTTTTTTCAATATATGAACCAAAAAGTATGCAGATATTTGAAATATTTTTTAAAGATATTAAATCATTAATTCTATTTTTTATTTTTTTATCTTCTATTTTTGTTATTAATGCAAGTTCAAGAAAATTTCTAGTAATATTATTATTATAATTTATGTAATATGCTTTAATATTTGATATTTGTTTAATTTTTAGAATTCCTTCTTCTTTAAATTTATTTAATATCTTTAAAGCACCATTTGGTGCTAGGTTATTATCTTTTGCAACTTGATTTATTGAGGGAAAATTATCTTGATTTATTATTAGATACCTTAATACTTTTTTTTGATTGTCAGTTAGCATACATTCACCTTTGGTGTATAATTATACACTTAGAGTATATAAATATTTTGTTTTAATTAGTTTTTATTTGAAGAAATAGTATTTATACTTCTTTATATCTAAAACATTCTTTTACATGATCATTTACCATTCCTACACCTTGCATAAATGCATAACAAATTGTTGAACCAATAAACTTGAATCCTCGTTTTTTTAGATCTTTTGACATCAAGTCAGAAATTTCTGTCTTTGCTGGTAGGTCACTTAATTTTTCAAATGAATTCTCAATTGGTTTATGATTTACAAATGACCATATATATTTATCAAAAGTTCCAAATTCTTTTTGCACTTCTAAAAACTTTTGTGCATTAAGGATTGTTGCTCTTATTTTTAATTTATTTCTTATAATTCCTGCATTGTTCATTAATTCATTGAATTTATTTTCATCATATTTAATTATTTTATTTGCATCAAAATTATCAAATGCTTGTTTATAATTCTCTCTTTTATTAAGGACTGTTTCCCATGATAATCCTGCTTGTGCTCCTTCAAGGATCAGCATTTCAAATAATTTTCTATCATCATGGACTGGAACTCCCCATTCTTCATCATGATATTTGATATATAATTCATTTTTAGGATTTACCCACTCACATCGTCTTTTTTCTTTCATTTTATATGATGTTAATTAGGATGATTAATAAATATTATCTTGAAGTATGTCTAGTGGAATTAATAATTTTAAATAATTTTTTTTAATTTGAATTATAATTTCAGCTTTGCTTTCTATATGCAAACTCTTTTTTTAGAGTTTGCAAGGGAAAGGGCTTGAAAAGCCCAAGATTAAATGAAAATATGAATTGCATTATCTCATTAATTCATTTCTAATTGAATTTATTTTTACTTCATTAATTTTATTTATTATATCTTTACTTTTTATTAGAAAATTCTGTGCATTGGAAATTATATTATTAAAATTCAAATCATCAATTTCTTTATTTACATAGTATTGCATGTTTTTTCTCGCAATGAATGCATCATTAAAAAGTTTTAAATCCATTTCATCAAAATAATCATTTAGAAATATTTTTGTAAATTCAATAGTACAAGAATGTATTTCTGATTTAATACCTATTTTCATCATGATTGCGTAAATAGAAAAATATATTGTGTAATATGCAGTAGTAATCTTCCATTCTCTAGCTTTTACTTCTCTCATAGATGCTAAGGAATTTTGAGATTTTTCTAAATAGACATCTGCTAAATTTTTATTTGGCTCAATTAATTCAATTCCTCTTTTTTGCTTAAGGCACCATTTTAATTTATCCATTTTATTTCCTCTATCAATGATTCTGCATTTTTTATTATTACATGATCATTTAATACCTCTTTAATCAAAGGATCTGTTAGGATATGTTCTTTAAAAATATCAAGTGAATAGTTTTTTACATCAATTCCTATTGAAAACAATTTAGATTGTTCTTTTATTATTTTTTTATCATATTTTCCTATGATAAAAATATCTAAATCTGAATTCTTTTTTTGTATTCCTTTTGCGTAGCTTCCAAATATAATTCCAATACCTTCAATTTTTTTATTAATATTTTGTACAATCTCATTAATTAAATGATTTGATTCAAGAAAAACTATCTTTTTGTATTGTTCAGTTAAAATAAGGTATTCTTTTGATGATTTTTTTAATTTGAATGTTTTAATTTTCCCTCTGATTTTAGATTCAATTATTGCTTTAGCCTCTAAATCTTCAAGAATTAATTTTGCAGTTCTTGGACTAATATTGACTAATCTATTTACTTCTCTTATATAATACTCTTTATCAAAGCCTTTTGTAAATAAATTAAGGATTTTAAAATGCATTTCTGATATTTTCACTTTGTTTACTTTATTAAACATACGTATACTAAAATAAACAGTTATTTATAAATATTTTTATTTAAACGTATACAAACTCGTGTTTTTAGAGTTTGTGAATATCATATTGAAACAAATTAAAAAATAAAGTTTTATAAACTATTAATAAAATAAAACATCTATGAAAATAAAAAATATTCTTTTAATTACATTAGTTGGATTAATGATATTGATTAGTGGATGCGGCGGAGCTGCTGAAGTACCTGTAGAAAAACCAGATTCTGTTGAAGGATTAGAACAATTAGGAATTGATTCTAAACCAGTAAGAGGTAATCAATTAGAATTTAATTTAAATATATAAAGAAATTAGACAAACTGAAGAAGGACCAAAAGCCCTTAATTGGTTGGTAAAATATTCAGAAGCTGTAAATAGTATAACAACTATTTTTATAGAACCTGAATTTGTAGAAATAAAAACTCAAGAAGGAAAATTAACTAAATTAAATTTTGCACCTAATATTATAAAAGGTAAAGAAAATACTTATATAGGAATCGAAAACAATAAGATTAAAATATTTGAAAATGTTGAAGGAGTTTTAAAATCAATAGAATTTGAGTATGATGTCAGAGATGATTTAAAACCTGATACACTTGACCAAATTTCATTATTAGGTACAGAAGATTATCAAAATAAACTTATTACAGATGAAGGTTCAAGAATTTTTTTAGATATTGTATTTACTGAACTTAATGATAAAAAGCTTATATTTATATTATCAGAATATATTGATCCCTTAGGAAATAAATGGTCATTAATGGAGCAATATTATAGATATGAAAGAGATTATATATACAAATATGGTGGTCAAGAAGATTTAAATGATTTTGATCGTTCAGTTATTTTTAAATCAATGGATTATTTTGATTATAAAGGAAAAAAATCTTTATTTTTCATGACAAATGATTTAAGAATAAAGACGTTGGCTCTTAATTCAAAGGATGGGGGTAGTCTTACTTCATTTTCACCTAATTCTGGAAAAGAAAAATTATCTCCAGTTAATATTGAAAGCCAAAATACCTATTCAACAGTTTATGATTTTGTTATTGAGGATTTTAATTCACATAATCAATTTCCAGAAATAATTTTATTGACGGATAAAGGACCTTATGTTGATGAATTTTTTAATTGGAATGGGTTTTTTGATGATGCAGGAGAGTATTTTGGTGGAAAATCAGCATTTAATGATGATGATTCAGGACCAATGGCAGGACAAGTATCTTAATTCTTTATTTTTTACTTTTTAACTTCCTTTCTTTCATCATCTGCCCATAATGTATGATAATTACCTTTCTTATCACATCTCTCATATGTATGCGCTCCAAAAAAGTCACGCAAACCCTGTATCATGTTTGCAGGAAGTCTACTTGACGTAGATTGAATTATATAACTTCTAGAAGTATCATACGCCATGAAAGGTAGATTAGATTGAATTGCTAGAGAACATACATTATTTAATGAATCCATTCCATCAAGAATTGCTTTCTTGAATTTAGGTGCAGCAATTAGATTGATCAATTTAGGATTCTTCCTATATGCATTTGTAATGTCGCCTAAAAACTCGGCTCTAATGATACAACCATCTCTCCAAATTTCTGCAATTTTTGCAATATCAATTCCACCAAATGAGTAATCTTTATCACCTGTCTGGATTAAATCAATCCCTTGATTATAACAAGCAATTTTTGCAACATACATTGCAGTCTCTAAATCATCAATTAGTTTTTTCTTATTTCCTTTATATTTTTTAATTGGAAATGATAGTTTTTTATTCATTTCCACTCTTTGCTCTTTTCTAAATGAAATTGCACGTGATTCAACTGCAGCATAGATTGTTGGGATGGATACAACACCTGATTCCATTTCAAGTGAACTCATGATTGTCCATGTTCCAGTTCCTTTCATCTTTGCTTTGTCTAATATGAAATCAATAAGTGAATCTTTACCATTTGGTTCTTTTTGAGATAAAACTTCTGCGGCAATTTCAATAAGGTATGATTTTAATTTTCCTTTATTCCAATTCTTAAAAACATCTGAAATTTCATCAGCACTCATATCTAATGCTCTTGACATTAAATCATAACTTTCAGCAATTAATTCCATATCAGCATATTCAATTCCATTATGTACCATTTTTACAAAATGTCCAGCACCATGCAAACCGCAATAAGTTACACATGGAAGTCCATCCTGTGGTGCTTTTGCAGATACATCTTCTAATGGTTTTTTTAATATATTGTTATATACTTTTCTATTCCCACCACCAGGCATGATTGACGGTCCATATCTAGCACCTTCTTCACCACCAGAAACACCTACTCCAAAGAAATGTATTCCTGCGTCACTTACTTCTTTTTCAAGTTTGATAGTTTCATGATAATTAGAATTTGCTAAATCAATAATGACTGCACCTTTTTTTAATAATGGTAATAGTGATTGTGCAACTGAAATTGTTGGAAACCCAGCTTTGACCATAATAAAATATGTTCCTTTATTACCAACAACATCAACAAGATTTTTTATAGGTCCAGTTACAGGATGTAATTTGTTGTGGTATGGTTTATCTTTTGTAGAAATATATACGTCTTTGGTCTTTGATTCGGTTCTGTTATAAAGTGCAATATCATAACCTTTTTCTGCAAAATTCTGAGCGAACATGCTTCCCATGACACCCATTCCAATCATAGCTAATTTTGGTTTTCCCATGTGTATTGTTAAATATAATGTGTATATAAGTTTTTGGTTGGAGATTGATTTTATTTTATTGAATAAGTTTTTTTAAATATTGAAATTATTTTAAGTCACTAATTTTGCCATAGTATCCGGCTTTGCCGTATACAAGGAAATAGCAAAGCAGTTTACTTTGCTATGATAGACTAGAATTAATGATTGAAAAAGAAAATTAATAAAAAAATGTACATTCAAAATATTTATAAATACTAAAATAATTGATTGAATAAAATGAAAGTTTATTATTTTGCTTCTATTTTTTTATTGATTATAATAATAACTGGGTGTGGTGGCATAGTACCTGAAATTGAAGAAAATAATGTAATTATTATTAAGTCTTGAGAATACCTTTCCATGCTTTAGCGTGGAGATGAACAAGACGACCCCTTTATGGGGTCTCAGAAAAATCGTTAGATTTTTCAAGATAGATTCTATAAATTGAATTAGCTCAAGAAGAGCATTA
>JABHHN010000044.1 GCA_018671515.1 archaeon
CATAAAACAGTACCTGAGTGCATACAGACAGCGACAATTTCAGGAAATGAGTTTTGTGTAAAAAGAGGAGATAAATATCAATTATGCAATAGTATTTTTGATGAAAAGCAAAAATCAACATATGATTTATTTTGGAGTACATGTGGATATTTATATGAAGAATTAGATATTGAAAAATCTCAATTTTCAAAATTTTCTTTTAAAAATGGATTCAATACTGGTGATATAATAGTTTTAAATGGAAAAAAACCAAAAGATTTAAAGATTGGTGATGTTATCGTCTTCCAAGCAACTAAACCTGACCCTATAATTCACAGAATAATTCAGAAAAAGGAGACAGGTGGTGTATATTTTTTTACAACAAAAGGTGATCACAATCCAGGAATTATTCCTTTTGAAGAAAATATTCCACAAGATAGAATAATAGGGAAGGCTTTATTTAGAATACCGTATTTAGGATATATTAAAATTTGGTTTGTTGAAATTTTAAGATATATTGGTGTACTTAAATAACAGAAAAATAGTTATATGATGAAAATATTAATAATGATATAAAATGATGTTTTGCCCAAAATGCAGTGCAATATTACTGCCAAAAACTGAAAAAGGAAAAAAAATTCTTGAATGTTCTTGTGGATATAAGAAGAAAAAAGTTGATTCTTTTGGTATAAAAGAAGTAATGAAAGAAGAAACAAAAATGGAAGCAGTCAATGAAGGAGACACAGATAAAACAAAGCCTGTAGCAGATGATGTAGAATGTCCAAAATGTAAGCATACAAAAGCTTATTATTGGTTAATTCAGACACGATCTGCTGATGAACCTGCAACTAAATTTCTTAAATGTTTAGAATGTAAACATACATGGCGAGATTATAATTAAATTAAGAAAGTAGAAATTTTAATTATTTATTTTCATTAAATATCAAGTTCTGTCATTAACATTCTATGATCTGAACCATAAGTTTTTTTTAAGACTTCTTTTGATATTACATTTACCCAATGAGGAGTCAATATATGATCAATTTGAATATTAATGAATCCTAGTTTTGGCCATGTAGAAATTCCATTAAAAATATTGTTTAATTCATGTTGTTTAAAAAGTTTTTCAAATGTTTTTTTCTCATTAGTAAATACTTCATTTATTTTTTGTGAAAATAATGGATGTGTAAAAATGTTTAAATACCATTTTCCATAATTATTAAAATCGCCACAAAATATGTTGGACATGTTTTCATTTATATTATTTACAATTTTTTTAAATTGCTCAATTCTTTTTTTTGGACCACAAGTAATTGGCAAATGAAAATTGAATATTCTAATTTCTTTTGAGTTAATTACAATATCAACATATTGTCCTTCTTGAACTTTATGTGCTCCTAAATGTTTATTAACAAATAAATTCCACATAGTTGTTCCAAATTCAGTTTCAAATGAAAAAAATTTACTATTTAAAAAAGGATATTTTGAAAGAATTCCCATATATATGTTTTTATGCTCATTTTTTCCTCTAAAACTAATACCATAATGAAAATTATATTTATCTATTGTTTTTAGAAATTCAACATTTTTTTTACTAATTTCATTTAGACAGATTATATCTGCATCAGTATCTAATGCTTTTTTTATGGTTTTTATCTGTTTTTTATTGTCAATAGAAACATTCCAAGATATTACTTTCATATTATTCACATTTTTAGTTTTATTATGTATTAAAAAAGATTTCCATATTCATTCACATATTCCAACTAACTTTATATATTATAATAAATTAATTCAAAATATATGGAGTATAAAAAATTAGCTAATTTATATGATGAACTTAATTTAACTACTAAACGTCTTGAAAAAACATATATTATTTCTAATTTTATTAAAAAAATAGATCAAAAAGATATAGAAGCTTTTTCATTATTAGTAAATGGAAAAATATTTCCAGATTGGTCTGATAAAAAAATAGGAGTTGCAGCAAAAATAGTGATAAAAGCTATATGTAAAAGTACTGCTGTGAGTGAATTTGAAGTAGAAAAACAATGGAAAAAAATAGGTGATTTAGGAAACGTTGTTGAAGACCTTATTTCAAAGAAAAAACAATCCTCATTATTCCCAAAAATTATTACATTAAATGAGATATTCAAAAATTTGAAAAAACTCTCAGAAATAAGTGGCAATGGTTCTATTGATAAAAAAATAGATATAATTTCAGAAATGTTGATTTCTTCATCTCCTGTTGAAGCAAAATATATTGTCAGGACTGTTATTGAGAATATGCGTGTTGGAATTGGACAGGGAACTTTAAGAGACGCAATAATTTGGGCATATTTTGGTGAGATTATTGAACTAATTTATGATGAAGAAAAAAAATCTCTCGATTTAGATGATGAAAAAAGAGATTTGTATTCAGAATATCAAAATAAAGTTCAGCATGCGTTAGATCTTTCTAATGATTTTAGTTTAGTCATAAATTCAATTAGAGAAAATGGAATTAAAGGATTAGAAAATATTAAGCTTAAACCTGGAAAACCAATTAATGCAATGTTATTTAAGAAGGCAGAAAATGTTTTAGAAGCATTCAAGATAGTAGGAAGTCCAGCAGCATTTGAATATAAATATGATGGATTTAGATTACAGATACACAAAACTGACAAAGGAATTGAATTATATACAAGGCGTCTTGAGAATGTAACAGAACAATTCCCAGATATAATTCCAGTAATAAAAAATAATATAGATGGAAATGAATTCATTTTAGATTCAGAAATAGTAGGGTATGATCCAATTTCTAAAAAATATCTTCCATTTCAAAAAATTTCACAGAGGATAAGGCGAAAATATGATATTGAAGAAGTTTCTAAGAATTTTCCAGTAGAAATCAATATTTTTGATATTATGTATTTGGAAGGAAAAGATTATCTTAATGTTGATTTTAAAAAAAGAAGAGAAATATTGGAAAAAATAATTAAGCAAGAAAATAAAAAAATAGTCCTTACAAAAATGATTGTTACAGATGATGAAAAAGAGGCAACACTTTTTTATGATGAATCAGTCAAATCAGGTGAAGAAGGAATCATGGCAAAAGCATTGGATGGAATTTACAAACCTGGTTCCCGAGTTGGGTATGGTGTAAAAATAAAACCTACTTTGGAGCCTCTTGATTTAGTTATAGTTTCAGCAGAATGGGGAGAAGGTAAGAGAAAAGGATGGTTATCTAGTTTTACATTAGCATGTTTTGATGAAAATAAAGAAGATTTTTTAGAGATTGGAAAAGTTTCAACAGGATTAAAAGAAATAGAATCAGAAGGTGTATCATTTTTTAAAATGACAGAAGTATTGAAGCCTTTTTTGAAAAGTAAAGAAGGAAAAAATGTTGAAGTAGAACCTAGAATAATCATAGAAGTAGCTTATGAAGAAATACAAAAATCAATTAATTATTCAAGTGGATATGCACTTAGGTTTCCAAGATTTTTAAGATTAAGAGATGATAAATCTCTTGAAGAAATTAATAATATAAATGATGTGGAATATTTGTTTAATAATCAAAAAAACAGGGGAAATTAATTTATATCTAAATCTTTATTAATTACCATCAATTATCAAATATTAGAGTTATAAATGGCAACAGAACATTTTAATATTGATTTTATTTTAGTAGAGATTCTTGTAATTGTCTCGATTGTTTCTATATTAGTAAGAAGGATTAAGATGCCATATACATTAGGACTTATTCTTACAGGACTTGGGATTTCAGTATTTAATATACAAATAGGGATTGAGCTTGATCCTGAGCTGATATTAACTTTATTTTTACCTGCACTTTTATTTGAAGGAGCAATGAATATAGATGTAAATGTTTTGAAAAAAAATATTAAATCTATCACATTATTATCTTTAGTTGGAACATTTCTTACTACCATAATTATTGGTTTTGTTTTGAGATTGTTTATTAAAATGCCACTTTCTATATCATTACTTTTTGCATCTATGATTGCACCAACAGATCCAATTGCGGTTATTGGAATATTTAAAGAATTAGGAGTAGGAAAATCATTATCTGTATTAATTGAAGGAGAATCTTTGTTTAATGATGGTGTAGCTATAGTATTATTTAGAATAATAATTGCTTTGATAGCAACAGGAACACTTAGTGTTATTGATGGAATTTCACAATTTTTTAGATTGTTTTTTGGAGGACTTGTTTTAGGATTTATTATTGGATATCTTGTTTCAAGATTAGTTAGAAAAATTAATGATACATTGATTCAATTGACAATAACTACAATTCTTGCTTACGGATCATATTTATTGGCAGAAAGTTTGCATCTTTCAGGTGTAGTCGCAACAGTGACTGCAGGTTTAGTTATGGGTGGTTATGGTCTTAATTTTTTATCATCATCAACAAAACTTAGTATTGCTTCATTCTGGGAATATTTTGGATTTTTATTAAATTCAATAGTATTTTTATTGATTGGAGCTAAAATTGATGTAGGAGAACTTATTGAATTTAAATGGTTAATTATGATTGGATTTGCAATAGTTATTATTGCAAGGGCAATATCCATTTATGGAATATCCTTTTTTATAAATAAGATTGATGATGCTGGTTTTATAACTGGAGAAGATGAAATAATAAGTTCAAAATCACAACATGTTTTAGTCTGGGGTGGAATACATGGTGGACTTTCTATGGTTCTTTTACTTAGTCTTGATCTTCATGAGACTCCAGCTTTAGAACCTCATTTTGGAATGCTTCATGCACTAATTTTTGGAGTAGTATTTATGTCTCTTCTTTTCCAAGGAAGTACAATGGCGTTTTTATTAAAAAAATTAGGTTTAGGTGCTAAAAAAGATGCTAATATTGATTATCAAAGATTAATTTCTAAATTGATTATGAAAACTGCAGCAGTAGAAGAAATTGAAGATTTATATAAATCAAAAATTATAACTAGAAGTATATATCGTGAACAAAAAAAATATTTTACACAAGAAAGAGAAAAATATGAATTGAGAATATCAGAACTTTTAAAAGAAGATAATGAAATTCAAATTGCTCAAGAACATGAAGTAAAAAAGGCAGTTCTTATAGCAAAAAAACATTCATTGGTGGAAAGTCTTAAGAAAGGTATTATTACAGAAAAAGTATTTCATGAATTTAAAGGAGAAATAGATGATAAATTAGTTGAGTTATCTAAAAATGAGCATTAATAGCACTAAGATTTATAAAATTCTACAAATTTATATGAAAAATGAAATGTGAAATATGCAAAAATAAGATTCCTGAGATTTTTTTAAAGAAAATTTTAGGAACAGTAATAAAAGATGAGAAAGGAAAAAAACATTATGTTTGTTCAGATTGTCAAAAAGCACATAGTTCTAAAGAAAAATTGCTTGAACAAATGAATTAAATGCCTCTGTGGCTTAGTGGCTATAGCGGCGGTTTCGTACAACCTTTTGTAAAAACAAAAGTTTGATCAAAAGGGTAGGTTTCCCTTTGGTCAAGCCTACAAAGTTAGAAAGAACCGCAGGTCGAGGGTTCAACTCCCTTCAGAGGCTTTGTTTTTTAAATTAAGAAAAAATTTATTTTTTATTCTTAAATATATTTTTTAATTTTTAAAATTTAATTTTTGTATCTTTGGAGTTACAATATTAGTTTATATATTGTTATATACTCAAGGTAAAAGTTATGTATATTTATTGAGGTGTTTAAAATTAAAGAAACTAATTTGGAAAGGAAATTATTAAGCTATATTGTATTGATATTATTATTTGTTCTTAGTATATTTATTGTAAATGGAACTTTTATTTCGATTATTCCATCAACTCCTCTTAATAAAACATGGACTAATAATAATCAACCTGATTTTACATTTACTCCAACTAGTAATATAAATACAACTTTTCCATGTATTTTGATGATTGATAATATTAAATATGGAACAAATTACACTTCTTTAAATAATTCTTTAACAAATATTACAGCAAATTTAACTTTAACTCAGGGAACACATTCTTGGTTTATTAATTGTACAGATGTAAATGGATCTAATTTTAGCATTACTCGAACAATATATGTTGACACATCAAATCCTTCATCTAGTATAACTTTACCACTGACTAATACTTCAACAAATGATACAACTGTTGAAATCAATTTTACATTGATAGATAATTTGGCTACTGCAATTAATTATTATTAAGTCTTGAGAATACCTTTCCATGCTTTAGCGTGGAGATGAACAAGACGACCCCTTTATGGGGTCTCAGAAAAATCGTTAGATTTTTCAAGATAGATTCTATAAATTGAATTAGCTCAAGAAGAGCATTA
>JABHHN010000005.1 GCA_018671515.1 archaeon
TCATAAAACTCAAAAAGTAGAATTTCTGACAAGAGTAATTGCATTTAATATAGATCGATTGATAAGATTGAACAAAAAAGTTATTCTGATAATAATCAGAATAACAAGGGTTTCATATTAGCCGTAAATATTTATATTAGAATTTAAAAATAATTAAAATAATAATAATATTAGAAACCTGATCCATCAGAAACACCATCACCTGAGTTAGGTGCAGGACCTGGTGAATCTATGCTAGGTTCTCCATTTTGAATTTGGGATTCCATTCCAGATCCATCAGGAATTCCATCACCTGAATTAGGTGCAGGACCAGAACTAGCAATTACATTTCCACAAAACATGGTTACTACAAGTAGTGCCACCATTAATACCAATTTTTTTCTCATTTTTTCCACCAAATTTTATTTTATTTTATTAAGGGTTTCAACCCTTTTTTTTATTTAATTGTTAAATATATAATGTGGAACAACATATAATATTTAGCCGGAATAATGTGGAACAAGAGGGAATAATTATTCATTGATACTTAATAAATTAGATATTTTTTTTATATTTTAAGGATTTGTAAGAATTAAATAATTATATTAGAAATTAACAGTAACATCATCAAGTAAAAATAATAGGTGATATATAAAAAAGATTTTTGTTTTTTAATACATTACCAATTATCTATTTTTTTTTCAACTTTTTCAGACCAATTTCGAATAATATTTTTTATAATTTTTCTAATTTCAGATTTTGAATTACATTCATAAGTATATATGTAACCACCTTTTTTAAGATTGATCTGGTGTCTTCTTATAATTTTTTTTTCTGTTAATTTTTTGACTGCTTTTTGTATTGTAGTCAAATTTAATTTTAATTTTTTAGATATGGAATTTGTTGTACATTTTTTATTTGTAATATTAAGAAAATAATTCATTATTAAAAGTTCAGTTCTTGTTAATCCTAATCCACATTTAATAATATCATCTAAATTAAATTGTTTACATGCAAAATCAATCATTTTTATTAGTTCTTATTACAATTTTATTAATTTTATTATTTTTTTTAAATATTAATTATTTTTTAATTAGCTCATTAATCGTATAAACCATTTCGTTCATTGTTTTTTCATTTCCACAAGATGACATTTTAACATTACCAAATTTATCAAGTATGATCCATGAAGGGACATATTTACATTCAATATTTGTTATTTTTTCAAAATCAATTTCTTCATTAAAACCTTGTGGGATATCAGTTATATCAAAATAATCATTATTTATTACATTAATCCATATATTTATTTCTTTATTATAAACATTATATACTTTTTCTTTAAAAATTGGAAGGGCTTCTTTACAATGACTACAATAAGTTGAACCAAATAAAATTATAGATGGTTTTCCATAAAAATCAATTAATGTGGAATATGTGTCAATATTATTGTTTTCTATTATTTTATTATTAGAAATTTGACAATTACTTTGAAAAGAAATAAAAAAAATTAAAAAAATTAAAAATAAAATTTTATTTTGAAATTTCATTTTTTATTGATTCTACTTAGTACATCTGATTCTGTTATTACACCTTTTAGATTTCCTTTTTCATCAGTAATAAGTACTTTATATTCATGCTTTCTTTTCATTGCATTAATAACTTTTTTCAAAGGTACTTTTTCACTGAATTTCAAAGCAGGAATTAATTTTATTGTACTTAATTTTTGTGTTGTTTTAATTCCATCAGCAAGTAAATTGATAATCATTTCTGATGTAATTAATCCAATTGGATTTTCTTTATTATCCAAAATTGCAACTGAATGGATATGTTCTTCATCAAGTATTTTAATTGCATCATGCAATATTGAATTTTTGTGAAGAGCAAATACTCCTTCTTCCATAATATCTTTTGCAATGTCTTCTCGAGCAGGACCAAATATCATATCTGTAAATTTAACATACCATGCAGCAGTCTGAACTTGAATTATATATGCCATAGCTATTATTAATGCAATATCTGAACCTTGTTTTCCAAATACAGTCATTGCTATTGCTAGAGCAATTGATAAATTTCTCATAACTGTTCCATATACTAATGCAATACTTTCTTCTCTTTTAAAAAAGAGTTTTCCAACTAATGTACTTAGTAAATAGTTAAATCCATATAGTATTATTAGAGGTATAAATAAGTCAATTAACATTGTTGGTTGAGAAAGTATTGTTTTAGCTTTTAATGCCATAGCGACAAAGACAATACCTAATACACCTACAATTGATAGCATAGGAAATTTTTTCTTTATATCTTTTTGATATTTTGCCATTCCATATTTCCAAATAACAAATTTTTGAGTCAATTGACCTGCAATCATTGGTAAAAATACTACTAATACAATTTGTTTAAATACATTTGCAAGTGGAATTTCTACAACAGTTCCCATTAGCCATTTTGCATAAAGAGGTGTAGCAAGAGACCCTACAATTAATCCAATAACTGTCATTTTTATTGCTTCATTTAAATTACCTTTAGCAAATCCTGTCCATGAGATTGTCATTCCGCTTGTAGGTAAAAGTGATGCAAGTAATAATCCTAAAGCAATTAATGGCTTATCAGAAAAAAATATTTTTCCAAGCCCAAATGCAATAAAAGGTATAATTGCAAAATTAATAATTTGAGTCACAATTTGCACTTTTGAATTTCCTTTTAAAAATAATTTTTTTATTTGTAAATTAACCATCATTGGATATACCATTAAAAAAGTTAAAGGTAGAATAAAACTTTTTAAAAATTCAGTATTGAAATTTGCACCAAACACAATTCCAAAAATCATAAAAAAGGGAATAGAAGTTACTAAATTTTTTTTAAGAAAAGATATTTGTTTCCACATTTTTAAATTACCTCATTGGATTGCTTCATCAACTATTTTTTTAAGAGTTCCCATAATTTTTTTTGACATTGGTGCAATATTTAAATCTGGAAACATCATACCTACCATTGCAGGTTTCATTTTCATAAATCTTAATGTAGTTTTTCCATCTTCTCTTGCAATGATTATACTTTTTGGCATCATTACTCCCATATCGTAACTTAATTTTGTAAGTGCTTTATGAGAACTTTTAGCATTACATAATTGAACGATTGTATATTCAAAATCTTTATCAAGCGGTAGATTTGCTTTTGTATAAGTTTTCTTTAAATCATGGATTCCTGGAATTGAAAAATTATTATTTTTTATTGATTTTTCTAAATCTTTAAATGTAATATCAAATGATTTATCTGTTTCTACTTTATATACAATCTTTCCAATTATAGCTTTTGAAATAAGTTTTTTCATTTTTTATACCTCTGGGAAAAATTTGAAAATATTTTATTTTCATTTTCCTCATTTTTTTATATTAAATTATTATTTTATGGTAATATCAAGTACTGTTTAAAATTACCAGTACTGATAAAATTTATATGTATTATATAAACCTTTTTGAGTACTTATAAAAATATAATGAAAAAAGAAATACTTCTTTGATTTTTGAATTATTTTATTCAATAAATGATTTGAAAAATAATCTTTTTAACTCATTCCACTAAATAAAGTAACCAGAAATGGAATTAATATTGTAAGAATTACTCCACTCATTATTGAAATAAAAGCTATTTCATCATTAGTATATTTTTTTATTACGCCTAAAGCAGTGTCCATTGCAGGTGCACCACCAGAAGCAACAGCACTTAATTTACCAAATAATTTTACAAATAATGGTGTGAAAATTATTGTAATGACTTCTCTAAACATATTTGTAAGAAATGCAATAGCACCAATCATTGGGCCCATTGCGTTTGTTATAATAATACTTGATAATGAATAATATCCCATTCCTGAACCAATAGCTAATGTTTCCCAAATAGTAAGTTCAGAAAAAAAACTTATTAAAACTGAAAATAATAAACTTCCTATTGCAATTCCTATAGGAATCAGAATTATTTTTAATCCTTTTTTTTTTAAATCAATAAAGACTTTTTTATTTCCACCAACATCAAATCCAACAGTAAAAAGCATTATCATTAATACTATCTGTGTAAGATTATCAAGGAATGGAATATTTGGAATAATACTAAAATAAGATAAAAGAATTCCTAAAATCATTGAGCCAATAATAAATACTATCATTTTGTTGCCCTTTTAGTTTCTATTTTTAAAATAGTTTTATCAATTAATTTTACAAAAATTATACTTCCTGCAATAGATATAACTGCTAATGAAAATGATAAAAGACCAATTTTTCCAATATTTGAAAATATTTCTTTATTTTGTCCTATTCCAATTCCCATTAAAAATAATAATGCTAGTACTGAAATATAATATCCTTTATCTACTACTTTTCTTAATTTTTTAGATTTTAGAAAAAATCCAAGAATCATACCTAAAAATAAAGATAATAAAATTAAAAACATTTTATTCAGATAAAACTTTTTTTAGTTTTTCAATAACCAAGTCAACATGCTCTTTCTGGAATGTAAGTGCAGGTAAGAATCTAATTACTGTACTAACTGATGGGAATGCAAGTATACCTTCATCTTGCAGGGCTTTAAGATATTTAGTTGCCCTTGTTTTTAAGTCAAGACCAATCATCAATCCCATTCCTCTTACTTCTCTAATTAGAGGTGAATCAATTGCTCTAATTTGTTCCATGAAATAATTACCAACTTCCTCTGCGTTTTCAAGACATTTATTTTCATCAATATAATCTAAAACTGCTAAACCTGCAGCACATGCAAGTGGATTTCCACCAAAAGTATTTGTATGTGCACCTTTGAAAAGTTTTTCTGAGACTTTATCACTAATTAATGTCATACCAATAGGTACACCATTTGCAGGACCTTTTGCAAGACACATTATATCACATGATACACCAAAATGAGTATGTGCAAATAATTTTCCAGTTCTTCCCATTCCAGTTTGGACTTCATCAAAAATAAGAAGTGTTCCATTTTCATCACATATTTTTTTTACTTCTTCTAAAAATTCTTTTGTTGCAGGTTTAATTCCTCCTTCACCTTGAATTGGCTCTAGAATTACTGCAGCAGTTTTTTCAGATATAATTTCCTTTAATGACTGTGCATCATTGTATGAAAAATGATTGACATCTTCTAGAAGTGGCATAAAAGCATTATTATATTTTGGAGCTGTTTTTGTAAGTGATAAAGCACCCATTGTCTTTCCATGATAACCCATTTTTGTTGCAATTATTTCAGGTCGTCCTGTTGTTGCTCTAGCAAATTTTATTGCAGCTTCAACAGATTCAGTACCTGAATTACAATAGAAAACTCTTGTTAAATAATCAGGCGCAGCTTCAACAATTCTTTTTGAATATTCTGCTCTGATATCACTGATAAATGATTGATGAAGATTCATTAATTTATCAATCTGATTTTTTATTGCGTCATTAATTTTAGGATTTGCATGACCTAATATTGTAACACCCACATTTGAAAAACAATCTAAATATTTTTTGCCTTGATCATCATATAAATATACACCTTCTCCACGTACAAGAGTTATTCCTCTTTTTCCATAAGTTGGAGCAATATAATTCATTTCCATTTCTTCATGATTCATTTTCTATCACCAGTTTAATTTTTTTTATTATTATAATAGTTTTATTTTCTATTTTTTAAATTTCTAACTTTTTTACTTTTTATATTTTAATTTAAGACCCTTTGGGTCTTTTTTTATATGTAAGTTTTTTAGAAAAAAACTTACTAAGGGAAGGGTCGAAGACCCAAATTGTTGATGAAACATTTTTATCTGAAAAACAAAATAATTTTTATTCAGAAATGTATTTATCCTATTACTGTTCCATTACCTTCTAATGCAGATGTCAATGGTTTTTCAATTCTTGCATCACCAAAATAGATTTTTCCTGCACCTTTATCAAATGCTTCTTTTGCATGAAGTATTTTTTTTTTCATTCTTCCTTTTGCATGTTCAAGCATTGACATTATATCATTCTTTTCTATTTTTTTAATCAATGTTGATTCATCAGTATAATCTTTTAATAATCCAGGTGCTTCAAATAAACTTACAATTTTTTCAGCTTTTAGTGCTCCTGCAATTGCAGCTACAATTCTATCATTATCTGTATTTATTCCATCTCCTTCAAAACTTATTGCAGGCGGACAGATTACAGGTGTATATCCTTTTTCTAATAAAGTATTTAGAAGATCAGTATTGACATTTTCTACAGTTCCTGTGTAATTTCCACGTAGCATTTTTACTTTATCTCCTTCAACTACTTTTACTCTGTCTTTTCTTCTGCCTTCTAAAAGCTTACCATCCATTCCACTAAGACCTAATGCATTTATACCTAATTTTTGTAATTTAGTTACAATTCTTTTATTTGCAATTCCGCAATATACCATCATGAAAATCTCAAGAGTTTTTTCATCAGTAAATCTTGATGAATATCCACTTGGGCTTTTTACAATTTTTTCAGGATTTCCTAATTTTTGAGAAATTTCTTTCATCTCATGATTAGCACCATGGACAATTATGATTTTTTCATCAATTGTAGAAACGTCTTTTAGTATGTTATCTAGGTTGTCAGTTACTCCTTTGCCTCCACCTATTTTTAGTATGATTACCATTTAGATCACTAATTATATAGGATGAAGTCCAGGGAATTCAAGACCTGTTTCTTCATCAAATCCACACATGATATTCATGCATTGTATTGCTTGTCCTGCTGCACCTTTCATTAAATTGTCTATTGCACTCATAATAACAACTCGATTTGAATGAGGATCTTTTTCAAAACCTACATCACAATAATTTGATCCAGCAAGAATTTTTGGTTCAGGATATCTATATACTCCATGTCTTTCTTTGACAATTCTTATGAATGGTTCATCACTATATTCTTGTCTGTATATTTTCCAGATGTCTTTGTCTTCTAGAGGTTCTTTTAAGAATACATGAGATGTTGCAAGGATTCCTCTGACAAGATCGGTTGAAGTTGCACTAAAATGAATTGTATCTGTTTTTAATTCTTGTAGTGCTTCTGCCATATGTCTATGTCCTGTTGGTTTATAGCTTCTAAGTACATCTTTTCTTTCAGGATGGTGTGATCCTAATGAGGGTTTGTTTCCACCTTCGCTTGATCCACCTTTTACTTCAACAACAGTTTTTCCATGTTCAATAAGATTATTTTTATATAATGGATAAAGACCAAGAATTGTTGCAGTTGCATTGCATCCTGCAGCAGCTACATACTTTGCATTTTTTATTTCTTCTCTATGTAATTCAGGGATTCCATAAACAAATTTATCTAAAAATTCTGGGTTTGGGTGATCATAATTATACCATTTTTTATAATCTTCAATTGTATTTAATCTGAAATCTCCACCTTTGTCAATTATTTTGTCTGCATATTCTGATAGGCTTTCAATTTTTTCTGAACTTACTTTATGTGGAAGTCCAAGTAGCATTACATCAACTTTCTGTAAGTCATTAATGCTTGTGAATTTCATTTTTGTCTTTTTTCTTAAATTTGGATGTACAATATGCACAAATTTTCCAATATTACTCTCAGATGTAACTTGTACAACTTCTACAAATGGGTGTGCTAATAGAAGTCTTAATGCTTCTCCACCAACATAACCACTTCCACCTATGATTGAAACTTTAATTTTATTTTCCATTTTAATTATCACCTAATTCAATTTCAATATTTTCTTTAGTTAGTATAAACTGTTTTGATTCTCCACCACAATATTGATTTATATTGTCTGACATTTCATCAAGGATTGTATTTAATTCATCAATTGAAACTGGTTCAAGTGCTTCTACAACCAAAGTTGCATTTTTTGTGTTTTCTGTCATTTTGCTTTTATCACATTCTCTCCAGTTCCATCTTCTGCATAGTACTTCATTATCATCACAATAAACCACTTCACCTTCTTTTGGATTTGATTCTTCTAATGAATTTAATTGTATGAATTTTTCATTACCTTCTGCAAACTTTAATGTGATGTTTCCATCAACATGATCAATATCATCTCCACCAACAGGAATCATGTATTTTAGTGATATATAATTGTAAATATCAACTAGTTTACTATAGTGTTTTAAATCAATATCATCTAAAATCATTCTATATAAATTTTCTACAGAACATTTATACTTTTTAGGTTTTGCACCAAATGAAGAATATGCTTTTCTCCAAGCTGCAATCTTTGGATTTTCTGAAAGTGTAGGTTTTGAATGATTTTGTCTTATTTTTTCGATTTCATCTTGGACTTTTTTTAAAATTTCGTCATCTTGTCCAGTATTATCAATATCTTTTACTACAATGATTCCAATTTTTAATTCTGGATATTTTTCAAATATTTCATTTTCAATCTTGAATTTCATTATAATAAACCTCTGATTCTTCCACCATCAACAGATATTGTTGTTCCTGTAATAAATGATGATTTAGGGGATGATAAAAATGTGACAATTGAACCTATATCTTCAGGAGTTCCAACACGTCCAACAACTGAATTATTTTTGAATTGTTCATACATTTCTTTCACAGTTTTTCCAGATTTTGAACCCCAATTTTTTGCTAATTCTTCTTGTCTTTCTGTATCTATATGTCCAGGTGCAATATTATTTATTGTAATATTATCTT
The DNA here is from genome assembly GCA_018671515.1 of archaeon. Taxonomy (GTDB): domain Archaea; phylum Nanobdellota; class Nanobdellia; order Woesearchaeales; family GW2011-AR15; genus JABHHN01. The sequence goes on from JABHHN010000005.1 coordinate 8,649, forward strand.
TTCCAACTTCATCTGCAATTGTCTTTGCAAGACCAATAATTCCAGGTCTTATTGTATTTGAAAGTACAAGTCCTGCTATTGGTTGTTTAACTGACATTGATGTAATATTTATTATTCTTCCAAAATTATTTTTTTTCATTATAGGTAAGACATGATCATATAATCTTATTGTACTAAGTAAAGTTTTTTCAAATGCAAGAATCCAGTCTTCTTCATTTACATCAAAAAATCCACCAGATTTTGGACCACCAGTGTTATTTATTAAAATATCAATTTTTTTATGAGCATTCATAATTGTGTTGATAAGATTTTTTATTTGTTTTTTATCAGTTATATCACAAGATATTATTTCAACATCTTGTTTTGTTTCACTTTTTATTTTGATTGCTGCCTTTTTAAGATTGGCTTCATTTCTTGAAGATATGATTACATGACAACCTTCTTTTGCTAATTCTTTTGCACATCCAAATCCAATTCCTTTTGATGCGCCCATTACAAGTGCAACTTTATTTTTTAATTCAAGATCCATTTTTGTTACCTTTTATTGACTATTTGATTGCATAAAATATAAATTACTTTTTAAAGTAATGTTATTTAAATAACAATTTGTTTTTCAACTATTTTTTAGTGTGAAATCTACCATCAATTTTGGAATATCAATATCATAAGTCTTCAGACTTTTTCTGAACTCAGTCAGCCTTTTAAATCGCTCTTAAAAACATTCGCTAAAACGCTGGCGAAAACAAGTGCGTTTCCTCACTCTGTTCGTCAAGCCCACTAATTCAATATGTAATCCACCATCAATTTTGGAATATCAATACCATAAGTTTTCAAACTTTTTCTAAATTCTGTCACACCATTTACTTCATTTACTAATATTCCATTATCAGATTCTAACAAATCAATTGAAACAATATCTCCATTTACTGCCCTTTTAGCATTGATTGATAATTCAATAATTTCCTGATTTAGATTACATAAAGTAGTTGTAGCACCAGTAGCAGTATTTGTTTTCCAGTCATCTGAATTTCTAAATATTGCGCCAATTACTTTGTCTCCAATTACAATTGTTCTTATGTCTCTTCCTGGTTTTTTAATATACTCTTGAATGTAATAAATATTATGATGGGTTGAACCAAGATGTTTTTTATGTTCAAGTATTGCTTTTGCAGAATCTACATCATTTATTTTTGATATCATTCTACCCCATGATCCTGTAACAGGTTTAATCACACATGGAAATCCAATTTCTTTCATTAATTCAATTGCAGATTTTTCATCAAGTGCCACTCCTGTTTTAGGAGTTGGAATATCATGCTCAATTAATTTTAATGATGTAAGATATTTATCACCACATGTTTTTATGCAATCATATGAATTAATTGTTTTTACACCAATTGTTTCAAAAAACTTTGACCATACAAGAGCATTTCTTAGAGATATGCTTCTAATTAAAACTACATCTAAATTTTTATATTCATTAATAGTTTTTTTATCAAATTTTATTTTATTTGATTTATCATCTATCTTGATTATATTTTCATTTGTTTTTCTTAGTTCATTTAATATGAGTTTTTCTTCTTCTCGTATTAATGTGTATAAAAAACCAACGTTCATTCTCCCCAGTCCTCTTCTACTTCTGGTGCTTCTTGCAATAAAACAGGATTAATTCTGATTACTTCATATTCTTTTGCACAATCACTACAAGTGATTAATTCACCAGTTTCTATTCCTTTATGAAAAACAAATTCACATCCACAATCATTACATTCCATTTTAGTACCTCAAATAATTAAATAAATAGAATTGTTCTAATTTTATTTTTAAGTATATCGACTAGAAGAAGACACAATTAGACATGTTTGTTTAGAATGAGACAAATGAGATTTTCAAAAATTCATAAGATTTATTAACTATTTTATTATTAATTGAGTTATGAAAAACAAAAATAACAGAATAAAATTAACTATTATCATGGTAATTACATTAGTATTATTATCTAATTGTTCATCTACTGATTCACCTGGGCCTACTACAGCAACTGAACAAGTAGTTGCTCCGAGTTTTCCAGAAGAATTACCTGCTGTAGCAGAACCTTCAACAGATAGATGGAATTTTCTTAGGGATGTAAATGTAAAAAATGTTGTTTTTGAAAATTTAGTACAAATAGAACCTTTTATTCGATTTAATGGTGCAGATGAAATCTACTTAAATAATCAAATATCTGATGAAAATATTAAATCATTTAATGAAAAAAATCCAAATTTAAAATATGAATATTTAACTGTTGTAGAAGTGACTTATTTAATTCCAGAAGAACAAATTTATAAAAATAATATATTAAGTTTTGTTGATGGAGTATTTAATTATATGTATGAAAAAGTTCCAATTATTGAGGAATTACCTATAAATAATAAAATATTTATTGAAGAAGGTCAAGATTATTCAGTATCCTATTATAATAATTTATATATGGTTCATAGTAGTATAATTTTATATGTATTAAAAGGAGTTAATGATGATAATGAATTAGTAGGAATTCCTGCACCTGTATTAATTAAAGAAGATGCAATCATGTCTTTTGTTAGGACTGGACATTATACAAAACCTAATGATATGTATGTTGTATTATCTTCTGGAGACAAACATACAATTATTTCAGGTCCATATTCTGAAGCATTTGGTTATACTACAAGTTTAGTTTTAACAGATTTTGTTTTAGCAAAGGGAAATGAAAAATATAAAGAATTTTATAGAATTATTGTAGAGTCAATTAGTGAAGGTCTGTCAATAGCTTTAATGGATGAATATAGAAAAGTTGTTGAAATTCCGGGTACAGATAATTATATTGAGAATGCTATTAATAGTTTAGAAAATTTTGATTCTTTAATTTATGGTTTTGTTAGAGAGGGATATGATTGGGTTTCTAGTTTTGATACAGTTGAAGAAGCATATAATGCATTTATTGATTCACCTGAACAATTCATCCAAGATGTTGGTCTTGATAAATATGAATTAACAGAACAAAGTCAAAGTGAAAAATTTGCAAATCTAAAAGTTTATGATGAAGAATATGGTTTAATATAAAATAAAAATATATATAATTAATTACCTGCCCCTACTTCACCAGTTGGTGTATTTTCTAAAAACAAATTATACAGGTATTCTGATAATTTTTTATTTAATATTTTTCCATGGTTATTAATATTTTGTTGATCTAAATCAAATTCTAAATTGGTAAAAACTGATGCATAAATGGAACCAATTTTATATGGGGAATGAAAATGCATACCTTTATAATCATATAATTTCCAATTTACATCTCCGGTTGCTTTATCAAAAAATGGTCCAATTCTTAATATTATTTCAAACTCTTTAGGTTCTTCATCTTCATTGGATTCAACTAAATTCTTTATTCCAATCCAACCTTTATGTTCTCCTTTAGGAATAGAATAAGATCCATCAATAATTTTATTACTAAAATCTGAATAAGATTCTTCATATGTTTCATAATGTGTTATTTCACCAATTTTAATAGAGAATTCAAAATCTCCTGGAGTTCCATCATAACTTTTTCCAACAATAACGGCATATGCATTATCTGGAAGAGTAGTTGGAAAATCTTCAGTTGTTAATAGAGTAGTATATGTTTCAGAAGTTTCTGTTTCTGTAGAAATAGGTGTTTCAGTAGGAATAGGTGTTTCAGTAGGAATTTGCGTTGTAGTAGGCTGTTCACAGCTTATTATAACTATACTAATCAATAGCATAGATAGATAGATAGATATATTTTTGGTTTTCATAGTATTGCATAATTTGCTTTTTAGTATTTAATACTTTCTATATTTATTTAAAAATTATAATTTCATTTGATTCATCATTTCAGAAAGTATATTTTCTAAAACAAATTACCTATCATATCAAAAATATACTTCCAATATATTCCGAAGAATTCAAGTCTTTTGTATGGGTGAGAATATGTTATAGCAATAATTATTGATGAGACATTTACAAATAGTGCAAAACCAAGTCCAATATGAAGGTAAATCTTTTTTTCTCCTTTATACAATTTATTTAGAACAAAAAACATTATTATTCCTAGAAATGGCGCAATAATTGTAGAAATTATAATGTATAACATAAATCCCTTTGCACCAATATGCCATGCATGTTCATCTATTTTATTCCAATTTTTTTTATCCATACTTTCTTTTTCGTTCTTGCTAATTGTTTCTTTTATTTTGGGATATTTGAATTCATCAGAAATCTCTGTTTTCTCACCAATAATTTTTATTGATTTACCTTTGTATTTTTTTAGAAGTTCATAATCTGGTTTGTCAAGATAAATTTCTGCTCTATTTCCTTCTTCAATTTTATTAACAGTTCTGGAATGCATTTGAATTGATTTTATTGTAAATTTTTTATTTTCAATTGAAAAAGTAAAACCTTTTTCAATAATTCCAGAGGATACAACAATTACAGGAACAACACCTTTATTTTTGATGTTGTAGACACTTTCTATTTGGAATTCTATCATATTTGTATTATTAAAATAATCTATATTTAATTTTAACTAAATAAAACTAATTAAAAAATTATAAAAAAATAATTTTACTTTCTATTCCTTACTTGTTCTTCGACGTAATCAATCATCTTAGCTGGAATATTTACACCAGTTGTTTGGATTGAATTTCGATATTCCATTGCATGATTTATTTCATTTACAATAAGTCCATTTTCAGATTCAAATAAATCAATTGCAACAATTCCACCACCAACTGCCTTTGCAGCATTTAGACATATTTCATTCATTTCAGGTGTTACTTGACAATTTGATGCTTCTCCACCACGTGCAGTATTTGTAATCCAGTGTTCAGATTTTCTATATATTGCACAGATTGTTTTGTCCCCTATAACAAATGCTCTGATATCACGCCCAGGTTTGTCAATGAATTCTTGTATGTAGAAAATTGAATGATGATATGTTCCAAGAACTGCCTTATGTTCAAGAAGACTTTCAGCAGAAGTTTTGGATTCTACTTTTGAAATTAATCTTCCCCATGATCCAACTCCTGGTTTTAAAACAACAGGATATCCTAATGTTTCAATTGCTTTCATTGCTGATTTTTCACTAAATGCAACTCTAACTTTTGTTGTAGGAACATTATTTTTATCCAGTAGCAATGATGTAAGAACTTTATCTCCACAGTTTTTTATTACTTCATATTTATTTATTGATAAAATATTTCTATCTTGTAAAATTTTTGTAATATAAAGTGAATGTGTATGACTTATACTTCTATCAATTATCGCATCAGTTTCATAGAAATTATCTTTTTCTAAATCAAAGACAGCTTTTCTTGTGTCAATCTGGATTAGTTCATGTCCTCTATTTCTTATTTCTTTAAAAAGAAGTTTTTCTTCAGGTCTGATTCTTGAACATAAGACTCCGATTTTCATGAAGACACCTCCTCATTTTTTTTTTCAACATGGTCGATTATTTCTTTAGATATATCTAATCCAAATTTTGAAAATTCAACAGTGTAATTAATTTCATTAACTAAGATTTTTCCATCTTTTTCTAGCATATCAATTGCAATAATATCACCAAAAACAGAATCTTTAGCATCAAGTGCTAATTTTTTGATTTCATCAGTTATTTCACATTCTGTTATTTTTGTTTTATTTTCTAAACTAGTCATCCAATGTTTTGATGATCTGTAGATTGCACTAACTACTGTATCTCCAACAATAAAAACTCTTATGTCTCTTCCTGGTTTGTTTACATATTCTTGTATGTAATAGACGGAATGATGATAACTACCTAATTTTTCTTTATGGTCAATTATAGCTTCTGCAGCTTCTCTGTCATTTATTTTTGCACATAGAGTTCCCCATGTACCAATCGCAGGTTTCAAGACAATTGGATAACCCATTTCTTCAATTGCGGACAGTGCTGCGTCTTTTGTAAAAGCAATTATTGTTTTAGGAGTTGGAATATTATTTTTTTTAAGATTTTCTGTAACAAGAAATTTACTTCCACATATATCTGCACACTTTGATGAATTAATTGTAGGGATACCTTGTTCATTAAGAATTTTCATAGCATAATATGCTTTAGAATGACTGATACACCTTTCAAGAACAATGTCTACATCTACTTCATTTTTTTCTAGTTTAAAGAAAATTTCATTGTCATTTAGAAGAACTATTTCATGTCCTCTTTTTTTAGCTTCTTCAATTAAGGCTTTTTCATCCTTTCTTATTCTTTCATATAATATTCCAAGTTTCATTTTGATTCCTTTTATTTGATATTAGTTTTTTGTCAAATTTCTTTTATTCTTAAATCATTTCTTTTTTTTATTTCATGCTAAAAAAAGTTAAATCTTTTTTGGCATCCCGAAAATCCTTAATTTTTGATTTTCATGATTTTGGCAATTTCAAAAAAGAAATTGCCTATGTAGAGTGAGTTTCAAAGAAAATCACTCTTAATAATGAATCAATTGCACAATTTGAAAATAATAATCAAAAATTATCCTTTGTTCAATAAAGTCCTCATATTTCCAATTATCACGTCAGTCATATCAGTTGTGCTAAGTGTTCCACCTAAATCTTTAGTTGTTTTTCCTTCACTAATAGTTTTTAACACTGAATCTTCAATAATCTTTGCATATTTTACTTCTCCAAGATTTTGCAACATAAATTTAGCAGCTAGAATCATTGCTGTTGCATTTGCTACATTTTTTCCAGCATATTTTGGAGCACTTCCATGAACTGGTTCATATACACCAAAATTATTATCACCAATATTTCCTGAATATGCTAAACCAAGACCACCAACAAGCATTGAGCATTCATCACTTAATATGTCACCAAACATATTTGTTGTAATTATTACATCAAATATTTCGGGATTTTTTATTAGTTGCATTGTCATTGCATCCACTATTCTTTCATCATATTCAATTTCAGGATATTCTTTTGAAATTTCTTGTGACATTCTTAAAAACATTCCGCATGTCTCTCTCATGACATTTGCTTTGTGGACAAATGTTGCTTTTTTTCGTCCATTCTTTTTTGCAAGTTCTAGACCATATCTAATTATTCTTTCACATCCGGTTTTTGTAAAGACTCTTTCTGTAATTACTCTATTTCCACCATCTTCGACTCTTTCAATTCCAGAATATAATCCTTCTGTATTTTCTCTTACAACAATTATATCAATTCCTTCTCTTGAAATAGATGTGGGGAATGTCTTGCAAGGTCTTACATTTGCATAAAGATTAAGTCTTTTTCTAAGAGTAACAATAGGAGATTTGTAACCAGGAATATTTGGAGGAGTTGTCACAGCACCAAAAAGTGCAGAATCAGAATTTTTAACAAGTTCAACTGTTTTATCTGGAAGTGCTATTCCACTTTTTTGATATGTCTCATATCCAATATCTCCATGAACAAATTCAAAATCTATTGGAAGTTCTTTTAGTACTTTGATACTCTCAGGCGCGACATCTTCTCCTATGCCTTCACCAGGTAAAACTGCTATTTTATATGTCATTATTATTCACCATCATTATTATTTTTTATATTATTATTTTCATTATTTTTATTGTTTTCATTCTCTTTTTTTATGTGATTTATTAATCCATCATCTTTGATTAATTGTAAAACAAATTCAGGATATTTTGATATTTTTATTTTATTATCGTTGTTGATTATTATTTCTCCGTTAACAAGGTCAATTTCAACATCATCTTCATTTTTTATTGCGTCGACTGCTTCGTTAGATTCTATTACAGGAAGTCCTATGTTTATTGAATTTCTATAAAATATTCTTGCAAAAGATCTTGCAATAATTGCTTTTATTCCAGAATATTTTAAGCATTCAGATGCCTGTTCACGTGATGAACCGCATCCAAGATTTTTTCCTACAACTAATATTTGATGTGATTTAGCTTTATTTTTAAAATCAGGATCATATGTTTCCATTGCATATTTATGCATCTCTTCTTTTGGAATTTGAACATAAGTATATTTACCTGGCCAAATGACATCAGTATTTATATCATCTGCATTAGATTTATATTTTAGTACTTTTCCACTTATTTTCATTTTGATATTTATTTATAATTTTTTTATTTAATTTTTTTGTTACTATTTTTTTCTTTTTTTAATAATTATTTTGGGCTTTGCCCTAACCTCGCCACAACTTTGTTGTGGCAATACTTAATTGCCAAAGGCAATTTATGGGGTTGAATTGATTATGAAACTTTTTTGTAAATTTTATTTTTGTGTGTCTAATTTTATAATAATTACTAACTATATTTTCTTGGGTCTGCTATTTTCCCTTCAATGCAACTAGCAGCAACAGTTGCTGGACTTGCTAAATATACAAATGAATTAGGAGATCCCATTCTTCCTTTGAAATTTCGGTTTGATGATGAAATGCAGATTTTTTTATCAAGTAGAGTTGGTCCAATTGCACCAAAACATGGACCGCATGACGCAGTCATTATTTTTGCACCTGCTGTTTCAAGTATATTAAGTATTCCAAGTTCTTTTGCTTCATTCATTATTTCAATTGATGCAGGATATACATAAAGGCTAGTTCCATCTTTGATTTTTTTATCTTGCAATATATTTGCAGCAATTTGTAAATCTTCAATTCTTCCATTTGTACAACTCCCTAGATATGCTTGGTCAATTTTTATTTCATCAATTTGATTTATTGATTTTATATTATCAACTTTATGAGGAAATGCAATTTGTGGTTCTAGGTTTTCTACCTCTATATTTATTATTTTTTCAAAATTTGCATCTGGATCATTAAATATTGGATGATATTTTTCGTCAGTTTTTGATTCAATATATTCTTTAGTTTTATGATCAAATGTGCAGATTCCTGCTTTTGCTCCAAGTTCAACTGCCATGTTAGATAATGTCATCCTTGCTGATATACTCATGTCTGAAATTGTTGTGCCTGTGAATTCCAGAGTTTTGTAAGTTGCACCTTCTGATTTAATCATATCGAGAAGTTTTAGTAAGATATCTTTTGAATATACTCCATTTGGTAATTTTCCATTTATGATTACTTTTATTGTTTCAGGAACTTTTAACCATATTTTTCCAGTTGCCCATATTCCTGCCATTTCAGTTCGATTTATTGGGATACCAAGTGCGCCAAGACTTCCATATATTGTTGAATGTGAATCTGCACCCATTGTGATGCTTCCCGGAAGTACAAAACCTTTTTCTAACATTACTTGATGTGACACACCTGCTTTAGTATCAAAAAAATTTGTAATTTGTTGTTCTTTTACAAATTCTCTTGCTTCATCATGGTTTTTTTTGTGTTCTGGATTTTTTGCTGGGACTGTATGATCAAAAATAATTACAATCTTATCTTTATTCCATACTTTTTTAACTCCTGTATTCTTGAATTTTTTTATTATGAATGCAGAATTATCATGAGACATGACTCTATCTGGTTCTATAATTACTATGTCTCCTGGTTTTACATGATTTTTACCAGAATATTTCATTAATATTTTTTGACTTATTGTGTATGGCATTTGTCCTTGGTTTAGTTATAATTATTTAGATTTACCATTGCTCTCGTGCTTTTTAAGAACAATTTTTGTACTTGTTGTTTTAATTCCTTGAACAGTTCTTAATTCTTCAATTAGTGTATTTAATTCTGCAGTATTCTGTACTTTTATATATGCTGAAATATCATGTTCCCCTGTAATTTCAAATACACTTTTTATATGCTTGAAATTTTTCAAATGTCTGACAACAGTTGTTGTATAAACTTCTGCTTCAACAGAGATAAGGATAAGTGCATTTATACCTTTAGGTATAACATCTGATGTTCTATTTGTAACTTTTTCAGCTATTTCAATTATATCTGTATCATGAAGAATTTTTCTATCATCGCCAACATTTTTTATCTCTTCAATGATTTTTCTTAATTCTTCATCATTTACTTCAATATCATAGTGTTCTAGTTTTGATAGAACTGCTCTTTTTCCAGTATATTTGTCTACGATGATTGTTCTTTCTCGTCCTATTAATGAAGGCTCAAAAGCTTCATATGTACTTGGATTCTTTAAGACTCCATCTGTATGGACTCCAGATTTATGTGAAAATGCATTTAATCCAGTTATAGGATTATTATTTGGTATGAAAAACCCTGATGCTCTTTCTACATATTCAGAAACTTCCATTATATGTTCGATGTTATATTTTTCAAGTTTTTCAAGAATATGATAAGACATAATTGTTTCTGCTAAATCTGGAACACCAGTTCTCTCTCCTAATCCATTAACACAGACATGAATACAATTTGCACCAGCTCTTATTCCTGCCATTCCATTTGCAAGTGCAAGACCAAAATCATCATGGCAATGTAAATCCATTTCACAAGGTAGAATTGTATCTTTTAGTTTTTTTACTTTGTCATAAAAAATATGTGGTTGCATTATACCAAGTGTGTCTGCATAACTGATTCTGTCAGCTCCTGCGTTTATTGCAGCATTACATGCTCTAACTAGAAAATCAAATTCAGTTCTAGTAGCATCTTCAGGTGTAAATCTTACTTTTAATCCAAGACTAACTGCATATTTAATGTGCTCTTCAATAATTTGAATTGCTTCATCTTCTGTCTTATAGACTTTTGTTTCAAGATGTATTTTTGATGTAGGATATAACACAACAACTCTATCGACTCCACATTCTTTTGCTTTGTCAATTCCTGGTTTTTTGGCTAATGAATGGGCTAAAATTTCTGCATTTAGATTTAATGATGCAATTTTTTTTATTGCTTCATATATCTTTGGAGAAACGCTTGGATCTCCTGCTTCAATCATATCAACTCCAATTTTGTCAAGGAGCTTTGCAATTTCAACTTTTTCATCCACTGTAAAATTTACATACGGTGTTTGTTCTCCATCTCTTAGTGTAGTATCTAGTATTTTAAGTTTCATAGTGGACTCAGGAGATTATAGAATATATAAAAACATAATGTTATTATGGTAACAAATCAATATAAAATAAAAATTAATTAAAAAATTTAGAAAAAAATTAATTTAGTTTCACTCTCCCCAATCTTCTTCTTCTTGAGGTGCAAGTTCTAGTTTAAGTGGTTGTAAATCGGTTATTTCCAATTCTGCTCCGCAGTCTTGGCATGTAAGGATTTCTCCTACTTCAACAGTTTCTTTAATTTCAATATCTGCTCCACATTCTGGACATTCAGCCATAATCATTACCTCCGTACTATATTATTGAATTTTAGTTATTATGATGGTATTTAAAAATTATGTTATTGAAATAACATTTAAAATTAAAAAATATTTAATATTTACAATATTAATTGTAATATATTTTGTCACGAATTTAAACAAAATGTTTATAAAATAACAATTTATTCTATCTTCACCATGGTAACTATAAGTCATATTGTTAAGAAGAAGATAGAAGGGAATCCACTAATTTTTGAATCATTATGTAATAAGATTGCGTCATATGCAAATTTGGCAGAATATCTACAACCATCAATTGAAGAAGAACTTGGAAAAGATGTAAGGCTTCCAGCAGTTGTGATGGCTATAAGAAGATATTCTGAAGGTCTTATAGAAAAAAACACTCTTAAATCAGATTTTAAGTTTGATACTGAGATTATTATGAAAACAGGACTTGTTGATGTTACAATAGAAAAGACTCCATCATCAATTGAAAAAATAAAGAAAATATATCAGGCAATTGATTTTGGTAAAGGGTATACACTAAATATTATTCAGGGAAATTATGAAATAACATTTGTTTTTTCAGATAAGTATGAAGATAAAATAATTAAAATATTGGATGGTGAAAAAATCTTAAGTAGAGAAAAAGATCTTGTTTCTCTTACTATGTCATTTTCAAAGGAATTCTTATTTACTCCTGGAATTATTGCAACAGTAACAAGAAAGATTTTTTGGGAAGGAATTAACATATATGAAAATATTTCTACAATGACTGAGCTGATATATATAATTCATAAAAAAGATGTTTTAAAAGCATATAAGGCACTTGAGAGTTTAGTTGAAGAAACTCAATAAGAGTTAAATATATGCATTAATTATAATTTTTTATTGAAAAATAGAATTTATTTAAGAAACAGGATAAATTGGGGTATTTTTAATATATTACCAATAATAAGTATATTATTATTATTGACGTCATTATATTATATGATTCGTTTGATTTTTGTTGGAGATATAATAAGCTTCTTTATTTTTATTATGGGTTTGATTCCAGTCTTAATACTAAGCTATGGTTCATATCCAATAATTAGATCTTGGTCAGATAAAAAATCAGACTTTGTAATTTCTAAAGAAGGAATCAAAATAAAAAAAACATTTTTGGAATGGAAGCAAATAAAGAGTATTAGTCTTAATACGAATAGAATGAAATCAAAAATACCATATTATATGAAAAATTTTTCATTACCAACATTACAGGAGATTTATATTTTGGATAAAAAAGGAAAGGAATATTTTACTAACATAGATATTGATTATTCTTTCAAAAAAAACAGGATTACAAATAATTATGTTAAGATAAGAGATGTATTAATTGATATGGATAAAATTGTTTTGATGAGTGACTGGGCTCAGAAAAGATAGTTAAACTTTTTTTTAAATTGTTTTAGATAAATATATTAAACATATTAAATATCTTTCATAGATTTGGGGTGATTTTATTGGGTAAAAAATCAAGAAGAAAATTCAAATCAAAAGAAAATATTCAAAAAGTAATTGAAGAGGAAAAAAATAATTATACAAGGCCAAAACCTTCATTTAATGGTAAAAAATATACATCTTATTTAGTTATATTTGCATTAATTGTCAGTGCAGTTTTTTTAGTTAGATATGTAAATTCACTTCCTGGAAAACATGATTCATTTGCACAATGTGTTGTTGATTCTGGTTCAAAAATGTATAGTGCTTGGTGGTGCTCACATTGTAGAGAACAGAAAGCGTTGTTTGGAAAATCATTTAAAATAATTGAAAAAGGTGGAGCACATGTTGAATGTAGTCCAGATGGTACACAAACATTTTCTCAATATTGTATTGATCAAGGTGTTCAAGGAACACCAACATGGATGTCAGCAGATGGAGAAGTTTTAGGTAATAGAATGTCTCTAGAAGAATTATCATCTAAAACAAACTGTCCTTTAAATTAAAAATTAGCTTTTTACTTTTTTTTCTTTACAAGCTACACAATATAGTGATCCAGCATATTTTGGAAAGAATACTTTGCCACAAAGATGGCATTTTTTTCTCACTTTGTATAATTTTGCCATTTTTTTTTGAAAAAAGACTTCCATTATAAATCTTTCTTAATAACTAGGTGAATTTAATATAATTGTCTTTAGATAAGTCATTTCTATATTCAGATTCTTCTTTTTCTTCGTTTTTTACTTTTTTTTCAAGAACTCTTGCAACACTTTCCTCTTCTTGAATTTCTAATTCATGCTTTGATTCTTCTTCCATTATAATTTTTCTATTTTTTTCTATCTGTTCAATTTTTTCAAAGAATTCTTTTTCTTTTAGTGTTTTATCACAAAATTCTAAAATTTGATTTGAATAATCTTCAGATATTTTTTTAATTTTTGACAATTCAGATAAAAGATTTTCAGAATTGATATCCTTGATATCCTTTGACATATTTTTTAATATTTTATTTTGTGATTCTATATGGACTAAAAAAGAATCAAATAAATTTTCAGATTTTATTTTTTCAATGAATTGTTCATCAAGTTTGATGTCTGATTCAATTTTTGATTCTTCTTTTAATTCATCTTTATCAATTTTAATTTTTTCTTCAGTAAATTCTTCATCTTCTTGATCAAATGATTCGTGGAATAATTTTTCTTCTTTTTCTTCATTTATTAGTTCATCTTTATTTTCTTCTTCAAGTTTATCTATTATTTTTTCTTCTTTCTTATCAATTTTATAATCTTCTTCTATTCTTTTTTTTGTATCTTTAAATTCATCTTTTATTCTGACATTTAGAAGAAGAACATTAATTAGAGAAGTTTTTGTTTCATTGATGACATTATCTGAAATATTTTCAGCATTAAATAATTTAAAATTGTTGGAGATGGTATTAAAATCTTCAATTTTTTTCTCTGTTAGTTTCAAACCTGTGTCAAGATCAGAAATAGATTCATTGATATCAGTTATTTCATCACTAATATCTTTTTGTAATTCATTTATTTCTTTCATCTCTTCTTCTCTGTCTTTATCTTCTCTTTTTAATTCTTTTTGTAGAGTTTTGTCTTCTTTTTTAAAAGGTCTTCCAAATGCTTTATCTGCACCAAGAATTCTTTTTATTGATTCAATTATCCAATTCATAGAATTATTATTGATGCTTTATATTATAACTTTTTCGGAAAAGTATTTAATTTCTAGATGATTCATTTATTGCAATGGGAAATATTGAACCTAAAAAAAAAAGTAGATTTAAAAAAAATATTGATGTCCTTAAGTTACCAAAAAAAACATATAAGACTGCAAAAAAAATTGCAAAAAAAGGATTGTCAAAGTCAAATTTAGCATTAGCAAGTGGATTGGATATATTTTTAGAAAAAGAAATTGGAGTTAGGAAGCAATTTTTTGGATTTTTAAATTTTATACCTCATAAAATAAGAAAATATAGTAAAATTTTATTTCCTTTGGCATTAATGTTTTTAATACTAAAATGGGATTTACCAATTCCAATAGACATAAAAAAAGCATTTGCATTATTTATCTGCATAGGATTATTATGGGGACTTGAATCTTTACCTATGGTAGTAACTGCAATAATGGTTCCTGTATTGATAGTTTTATTAGGATTAGGAAATCAGACAGAAGCATTATCTTCTTTTTCAAATCCTGTCATATATCTTCTATTTGGAGGTCTTATTTTAGCAGTAGCTTTTAGAAAAAATGGATTAGATCGAAGATTTGCTTTTAAATTATTATCATTATCAGGAGGAGATTCTAAAAAAATTCTGTTTTACTTTATGTTATCATCAGCCGTATTAGGTATGTGGATGTCAAATACTGCTACAGTTGCACTTTTAGTGCCAATTGCTATTTCAATTTCAAGTTATATTAAAAAAGAAGATAATAAAAAATTTATTTCAGTTCTAATATTATGCATAGGGATAGGAAGCTCAATTGGTGGGATGTCAGCTATTACAGGAAGTACACCAAATGCAATAACTTCTGCATTTATTAATGAAAATAATATATTTAGTTTTTCCCAGTGGATGCAGATTGGTGTACCAATTTCAGTTATTTGTTTTATGTCTGCATACTTTTTATTAATTAATATGTTTAAAATAAAAAGTAAAAATATAATTGAAAATTCTAAAGAATTTTTTAAGATAGATGAACCTTTGACATATAATCAAAAAAAGACTATTGCAATTTTTTTACCTACAATTATTTTTTGGATATTTGGAAAAGATATTGCAATATATTTTAATCTGAATCCAAATATCTTTAGTTCAACTATTGTGAGTCTTATTGCTGTTATTTTTTTATTTAGTGTGAAAATAATATCATGGAGTGATGCAAGATCAATTGCTTGGGAAGTTCTTTTATTGATAGGTGGAGGTTTAGCATTAGGAAAGGTATTGATCAATACGGGTGCTTCAAAGTTATTTTCTGATTTTATCCTTTCATATTTTACAGGAATTCATCCATTGATTGTTTTGATGGTAATAATGTATATGGCAATATTTTTAGCAAATTTTGTTAACAATTCTTCAACAGTAATAATACTTGTTCCTACTTTGATGGCGTTAGGTGATTCTATGAATCTTAGTCCTATAATGCTTGCTTTAGCAGTAGCACACGCAGTAGCTTTATCTTTTATTACACCAATAAGTATTCCTGCATTTTCAATAATCTATAGTACACATTTAGTTGATAGAAAAGATATGATTAAATCTGGATTGATTATTGGTTTTATTAACACAATAATTGTTTCATTCATATTAATATTATATTCAACATGGAGGGGTTTCTAATGCTTGATAAAAAAGTTCAATTAAAAAAACATATTAAAGAAGATCCATCTAAAAAGATGAAAATACTTGTAATAGGTTGTGGTTCATTGGGGAGTAAAGTTATTGCACAATTACAGAAAAATGAAAATATTAGGATTATAACATCTGATATTAAAGAGAATCCAGAAGCAGTCAGATTGGGATTGATAAAAAAAGTAAATATTGTAGAACATATAACTGTAGTAAATATTCGTGATATTGCAAAAAGATATAGGCCTGATTTAGTTTTTATTGCAAGAACAGTGGATGATTGGGGTCATGATGATACACAATTAGGATCTCAACTGATGACACGAATGGAAGAGGAACTTAATGTTTTGCATATTCCAATAATACCTGTATCAGATATAATTGATTTTTAATTTCATTTTAATTTTCTCATACTTTATACGACCACCTAAATATTTATAATAATTAAACCAGTCCTATTTATTCTTTATAATGTGAGGTAGATATATATGGATGTATTCAAAAATGTTGAAAAACAAATAAATAAAGTATCAAAAATAATGGATTTTGATGAAGAAACAGAATTTCTCTTAAAAAACCCTAAAAGACAATTAACAGTCAATCTTTCTACTAGGATGGATGATGGACAGGTAAAACATTTTGTTGCACATAGAGTTCAATTTAATGATGCAAGAGGCCCTACAAAAGGAGGAATAAGATTTCATCAGAATGTAAATATTAGTGAAGTAAAATCACTTGCTTTTTGGATGGCAGTAAAATGTGCAGTTGTAGGTATTCCTTATGGTGGTGCAAAAGGTGGTATTGAAGTAAACCCAAAAGAGTTATCAGAAACAGAACTTGAAAGTTTATCAAGAGCATTTATAAAAGCAATACATCCTATTGTTGGTCCTACAAAAGACATTCCAGCACCAGATGTATATACAACACCTCAGATTATGGCATGGATGCTTGATGAATATGAAAAGATTACAGGAGAACATCATCCAGGATTAATTACAGGAAAACCATTAGAACTTGGTGGAAGCTTGGGAAGAGGATATTCAACTGCACAAGGTGGAGCATATGTTCTTAGAGAAATGTCAAAAGAATTTGGATTTGTTCCTGAAAGTACTAAAGTTGCAATTCAAGGATTTGGAAATGCAGGTCTTAATATGGCAAGAATTTTAGATGGGTGGAATTATAAAATAATTGCAGTAAGTGATTCAAAAGGTGGAATTTATGATGAGTCAGGTTTTGATGTTCCTGCATTAATAAAATACAAAAAAGAAAAAGGAACAGTAGTCGGATTTGGTGGAGATGAAATAACAAATGAAAACCTTCTTGAATTAGAATGTGATGTTTTAGTTCCAGCAGCACTTGAGAATCAGATAACTGAAGATAATGCAGAAAATATTAAAGCAAAATATATTGTTGAACTTGCAAATGGACCAATCACACCAGAAGCAGATGAAATTCTTCATAAAAAAGGAGTATTTAGTGGACCTGATGTATTAGCAAATGCTGGTGGAGTTACAGTATCTTACTTTGAATGGGTTCAGAATCTTTATGGTTATTACTGGACTGAAGAAGAAGTTAATGAAAGGTTAGAAAAGATAATGGTGAAAGCATTCTCAGAAGTATATAATAAAGCAAAAGAAAATAATACACATATGAGAAATGGTTCATATATTTTAGCTTTGGAGAGAATCTTGACCGCTGAAAAACTAAGAGGAAATCTTAGTTAATTTTTTTAATTTATTTTTTATATTTCTATTTATTTTATATTTAAATATAACTTTATTATTCTTAAATTTATATGGTCGAGAATAAAGTAGGATTAATTGCATATGCTGATAGGTTTGGAAGCGGAAAAATAAGGGATTTCAGTGAGATAATCAAAGAGCATTTTAATGGATATTTTGGCCATATTCACCTTCTACCAACAATATTCCCACATGGTGGAAAAGACGCAGGTTTTGATTGTATAACTCATCTACAGATAAACCAATTATTGTCAGAAAAAAAAGAGGGTAAAGTATTGGATGGTTGGGAAGAGATAAAAAATATTACTGGAAAAGAAAGAAATTCACCTGGTGTAGACGTGATGGTTGATGTGATTATTAATCACATTTCTTCAAAAAATCTTATGTTTCAGGATGTTCTTGAAAAAGGTGAAGAATCTAAAATATTGGGATTCATTTTTACGTAAGGATTCTAGATTTGATGGAAATGTATTTACACCACAAGAAATAGAAAAAGTCTATAGGCCACGTGATGGATTGCTATTTTCAAAAAAAACAATCAGAAAAGAATTGAAAGGAGTAAGAGAGGTTGATTTTTGGACTACTTTTACACCTGATCAGATTGATGTAAATATATCTGATAAACATATAGAAAAATATTTTGATGACACATTAGAAAAATTAGCACAAAATGGTGTATCTCAGATAAGGCTTGATGTTGCAGGATATATTTCAAAAAAACCTGGAACTGATTGTTTTTTGATTCCTGAAGCATATCAATATATTGAAGAATTTTCAAAAAAAGCAAAAGTAAAAGATATAGATGTCTTAGTTGAATTACATTATCATCATGAAAAAATTCTTGATGTTGCAGAAAGAGTAAAAAATTATGCTTATGTTTATGATTTTCAGCTTCCACCATTGATTTTAGATGGTATTTTTAGAGGTGATGCACAAAATATTGAAAATTGGTTGAAAATTAGACCTGAGAAAACATATACAGTTCTTGATACACATGATGGGATAGGTATAATAGATTCTGAGGATTTACTTGGAAATCAAAGTCTTCCAGAAGAAAAAAAGAAGGAGCAGGACATAACTAGAAGAGAACAACTCATAAGAAAAATACATGAAAATACCAAAGGAAATAGTGAAAAAGCAAGTGGAGGTAATGCAAATAATTTAGATTTATATCAAGTGAATACAACATTTTATGATGCTTTAGGAAGAGATGATGGTGCATATTTATTAGCAAGAGCAATACAATTTTTTACACCTGGTATTCCACAAGTATATTATACAGGTCTTTTAACTGGAGAAAATGATGTGGATATTTTAAGATATACACAAGAAGGAAGGGATGTGAATCGACATTGGTATTCAAAGAAAGAGATTTCTCAAGCATTGGAAAAACAAGTTGTAAAAGATCAATTAGAGCTTATTGAGTTTAGAAATAATCATCCAGCATTTGATGGAAGTGTATTCAATTATTCTTTGATTGATAATCATACACTTAAATTCAATTGGACAAATAGAGAACATCATGCTATTCTAATAGCTGATTTGAAAAAGAAAAATTATAAAATAGAATATTCAAATGATGGCAAAAAGTATAATGTTTGATTTATTTTTTATTTCAAATCTTTCTCATTTCCATATTCTGCAAAATTTTTATGATGTGGTGGTTCTTTGAAATTTTTTGACTTTTGGTGTTTTATTGCACACCAATACCCTTCAGTATCTCCTGCAATTTCAAAAGCATAATGAATAAAACCATTAGCATAACCACAATACATACAATTTAATTTTTCAATTGGATTAAGATATTTTAATTTTTGTCTATCTATTCTGATATAAAGAGATCTTTTTCTAAGAGGTATTTGATATAATCTAAAACAAACATTGTGATATATTTCCAAAAATAAGTCAAATATAATTAAAGGAATAATCATCATGTGGATGAATGGCGTTGAAATTAAATGTCTAAAAAATTTTTTTGGATGTTTATTTGATTTCATATTACAGAAAAATGTATTTGTTTTCTATATAAATTTTACTGAAATGAAAAATAGAATTAAATAAAATATTTAATTATACAAAGGATTAATATCAATATAAATTTGGTATTTTTTTATTAAATTATTCTGTAATCTAAAAACGTTTACAAAAGGAATAGAAATTTTAGAATTATTTTTTCTAGTATATGTAACAATTCCTTCAGTAATTAATATATCATCAATTTTCCACTCATATTCAATTTTATGAGAAAGATCAGAAATTGTTGAAAAAAAATTATCAACAGATTTTTTTATTTCCTCTTTACCAACAGATTCTGGAAAATTTCCAAATTTAAATATTACATCTTCAGTTAAAAAAGAGATAAATTTTTTAGAATCCATTTTATCAATGCTTGTGAATAGTTCATTAATTTTCATTTTATACTCTTTCGTAATCAACATATCCTTTTGTTATTAATTTACCAAGAGGACTTAATTTTATCTCTAGTTTAGTCTGATTTCTTTTTGTTTCAACAAGGCCCATTGATTCTAAACCTTGTTTATTTCTTGTTCCTCTTATATGATATGAAACAAGTGGAAGACTCATTTTGATTACTTTGCTTAAAGCTTCTGTAGATTCAAAAGTTCCTTTTTCATAAATTTTTGTTAATATCATCAATTTTTTATCACTTAGTGCATTATAATAATTAAATTTCATAATTGGATATGCAATAATTTCATCTTTCATTACACCTATTGCTTGGATTCCATTTACAAAAGCAGATGATAGTGCAAGACAACTTGAAAGGTAATCTGTGTCTACATTGATAAGGATTTTTTTATCAAAATATTTGTCTTTTACCCATCTGATTTTTCCAAATATCTCTTCTAAAGATTCTTTATTATTGATAAATACAGTCTCTACTGGGATCTTAAATTTGTTAAGATCTTTTTCTATAGCTTCGCATTTATTTTCAAATTCTTTTTTTGTAATAAGAACAACTTTTTCTGCAGGAAAATCTTTCATTCCCATATATAAAATATCTGACGCATCCTTATCTTCACCAATCACACCAACAACTGTAAACATTTTTTTCACCTTTATATATTTTTTAAAATTAAAGTTTAATATTTAAACTATTATTTAACTACAAATTTATGTAGTTATATAAATATATCGTTTTTTGATTAAAATTATAATTATTTATTGTTTTTTTTGTAAATTATTGAGAAAGATTTATATTGTTCAATATAATTATTTTATAATATGGGTGTGAAATATTGTTATTTAGTAGTAGTTTTAATCTTAATTTCTTCTTGTGCCGTACCTGCAGAATTACGAGCTAGTCCAGAACCTATATATATTGAAGCAGAGGAACAATCAGATGTTAATACTATTGATTCACAACCTTCAAATACACCTATTCCTAAACCTGAACCTATTGTAGCTCCAGTTCCAAATTTAGATGAAAATTCAGAATATATTGGTGATATATCTACTACAAATCCAGTACCCATTCCTACTTCAGCTCCATCTCCAGATCTTATTGAACCTCCAGCTTCAGGGACACCGAATGTAGTGCAGTCATAATTTTTTTCAAGAAGGTAACTTTTATTCTTTATTTCAAAAAAACACTTAAACCATACTTTTTTAAACATTCAATTTCTCTTTTTTTGAAACAAAAATATAAGGTGGTTATAGTGATATTAGAATTAAATAGTGAAAATTTTGAGTCAGTTGTAGTAGATTCTGACAAACCAGTCATAATAGATTTCTGGGCAGAATGGTGTGGACCATGTAAGATAGTTGGACCAATATTTGAAGAATTATCAACAGATATGACGAATATAAAATTCTGTAAAATAAATGTAGATAATAATCAGGATTTGGCAGGAAAATTTGCAGTAAAAAGTATTCCAACTTTGATTGTCTTCAAAAATGGTGAAGAAGTTGATAGGATAGTTGGTGCATTAGGAAAAGATGATCTTCAACAAAAAATAAAAGAAATAATTAGTTAATATCCAACGTATCCTTGATTAATTAATTGTCCATTTAGATGAGGAGCAACAGTACCTAATATAATTGAACTATAAGGGATCAATAAATTGTCATTAATGTTTATATTTTTATTAAATATTTCGATTTTTTCAATTCTATCACTTAAAATTCTTTTTTTTATTGGAATTTTATTTTTTTCATACATTAGGTGTGTTTTTATATCATGAAATTCAGTTATTGAAATATTTAATTTCATATTTTTATATTTTTTATTAAAACAGTTTATCTGCTTATTTATCTTTTTTAGATATGAATAATATTTTTGCTCTAACTTATGTCCAATAAATTCAACATTTTTAATATTTTTTCCATATCTAACTAAAAATTTTACTAGTTTTTCTTTTTCATCCATTTTAACCTCCTTACTGATTTTTATCAAAAAGAAAAATTTAGTTAGAAGAGCATTCCATTTATTGATGAATTAAATTTGTCAGAATTTAATATGATAGAGTTAGCTCTAATTTTTTCAATATGCAATTACTGGATATTGAAACCAAAAAAAACATCATAATATTATTATGTTAATTATTTGTTTTTTTAGGCAAATTATTAAGAATTAATTAGAAGTTGGTGAAGGTGCATTTAATTTGATTAATTTATTTATTTCAATATTTTGATTTATATACATTTATATCACTTATTATAATATATGTTAAACTTATATTTAAATATGTTTGAAAAATTTATTCTTCTTGGAATATATTTATATAATATTATCACTAAACATTCTATACAATGAAAAAAACTAAAATTTTAGCAACAATTGGTCCATCATCTATTGATAAAAAAATCATGAAAAAAATGATTGATGTAGGTATGAATGCAATAAGGATAAATACATCACATGGTAATTTTGAACAATATGAAAAAATTATTAAGAATTTAAGGTCTATAAAAGATATTCCAATAGTTCTTGACACACAAGGTCCAGAAATAAGATTGGTATCTAAAAAAAAGTATGATGTAAATATAGGAAAAAAAGTTACTATTGGTTTTAGTGATGAGTCTGAAACATATTTTACAAAAAATTTTTCACAACAGGTAAAAAAAGGGGATAGTGTCTATGTTGAAGATGGTATACTCAATCTTAAAGTAATAGAAGTAAAAGACAATGCTCTCTACCTTGTGGCATTGACTGAAGGGAGAATAAGGAATGGTGCTAGAGTAAACATTCCAGAAGTTAATTATGATAAAGATATCCTTTCTAAAAATGATAAGAAAGTAATTAAATTTGGAATAAAAAATAATGTAGATTTTATTGCACTTTCATATACTAGGGATGCAAAGGATGTAAATTATTTAAGAAGAAAATTAGAAAATTCAGATATTGGAATTATTTCAAAAATTGAAAATTCAAAAGGAGTAGAAAATATTGATGAAATAATTGAAGTAAGTGAAGGTATTATGGTTGCAAGAGGAGATTTAGGTGTAGAAATTTCTTCTGAAAAACTTCCATTGATACAAAAAAAAATAATTAAAAAATGTAATCAAAAAGGAAAGTTAGTAATTATTGCAACTCAGATGTTAAAATCAATGGAAAATAGTTCTATTCCTACAAGGGCAGAGACAAGTGACGTAGCAAATGCAATCTTAGATGGAACTGATGTAGTTATGCTTTCAGGTGAGACTGCAGTTGGAAAATTTCCAAGATTAGCAGTAAAAGAGATGTCAGAAATTGCAAAAGAAATTGAAGGAAGTGTAAAATCAAATGTAGTGATAGATAGTTGCAATACTATTTCTGAAGCTATTTCAAAATCTGTTTATGATATGACTAAAATACTTCCAATTTCTAAAGTTATTTCATTTACAAGGACAGGTTGGACAGCAAAGATTATTTCAAGATTTAGATTGGATGTACCTATTTTAGCTATTGCATCAGATAACAAAGTCAAAAATAAACTTCAATTATATTATGGTGTAGAATCAATTGTATTTCCAGATATGCCTACATCTCAGAGAATTAAGAAAGTCACAATGCTTCTTTATAAAAAAGAGATAGTAAAATCTACAGAATTACTATTATTTTCAGGAGGAGTTTTAATAAAAAAACAAGGTTCAACAAATCTTATTGAAGTACATAGATGCAAAGATATTCTAGAGATAAATAGAAAATAAATAATTTTTTTGTAATTTTTTTAATGTTTATGTTTTTTATGATTATCATAACTTAGAATATTTATGGATATCAAAGCTCCAAATAATTGCATTATGAACATTATGTAGAACATTATTTTAAATCCAAAATAAGTCACAATTATTCCTCCTATAAGAGCTGAAGTACCTAACATAATTTTTTCTCCACCTTCCCATAAAGACCATTCATAGCTTTCTCGTCCTTTATCTTCATCTTTTGAAAATATTGTTTTAAATGCTGGATTTAATACTGCAACACCTATACCATTTATTATTTGTACGATAAATAATTGTGTCTTGTCTTGGACGAATGCATATGATAGGATACCAAATGCAAGTATGAAATACCCAATAACAATCATTTTTCTTTTATTTAGAATTTTATCTTCTAGTTTTCCAAAAATTATGATTAGTACACCCATTACAAGACTATATATAGCCCAACTAAGACTTGTGTCAAGTATTGTTCCTCCTATCTCTTTAACATAGAGTGCATAAATTGGTCCAAAAAAACCAAATCCAAAAATATTGAAATAACTGGCAATTAGGAGAATATTTAGCTCTTTTTTCATAATATTGTTTTTTTATAAGTTGAAGTTTAAAAAATTTTAGTTTTTTTTATAAATTTAAATATATGTACTTCTTATCTTTTTTTTTATGGCTAAAAGACTTCATAAGAATCAGAAGGAAAGAATTTCAACTGATATGTATTTAAAATCAATTTTAGAATATGAATTAGATAATGGAAAAAAGTCTAAACCTATTGAAATTGTTAAATCATTAAATCTGACAAAAGGAAGTGTTTCAGAGATGATAAAAAAATTAGAAGAAGAAAATTATATCAAATATGAGTCTTATGGTGAAATTAATCTTACAGAAAAAGGATTGAAAAGAGCAAAAAATGTTAAAAAAAAATATGTAGTGATAAAGAAATTTTTAGATGAAGTATTAAAATTTGATACTTCAAAATCTCATATAGAAGCATGTAATTTGGAGCATGCATTTTCTGATGAATCAATAACAAAATTAAATACATTACTAAAATTTTTGGAAAAGAATAAATGATTCTTAATTACAAATTTATGTAGTAACTTATTTAAACTGTATGGTTATCCTAACTCTGTATGTGTGATATTTTAAAATTGTCTGAAGTAGATAATTGTTCAAATGGTTCTTCATTATTTATTACTTCTATTTCAGATGAATTAGATTCTAAAGCAAAACTTGAATCATTGGGCTTTTATAAATCTTCTAAATTAAATATTATAAAAAATGAGCCACCATCTCCTATGATTATTAGGATAAAAGGGTCAATAATTTCAATTTCGAGAGATATTGCACACAAAATTTTCGTTAAAAATGAATAAAATTAATGTAGCAATTGTTGGAAATCCAAATTCAGGTAAATCAACATTATTTAGTACTTTGACTGGTTTTCATCAGGAAGTTGGGAATTGGCCAGGAAAGACAATTGAGAAAAAAGAAGGTTGCACTTGTTTTAGAAATCAAAAAATAAATTTTGTAGATCTTCCAGGTATATATAGTTTAAACACTGATACGCAAGAAGAAAAAATTGCTAAAAAATTCATAGAATCAAAAAAATATGATGTTATTTTAAATATAGTTGATGCGTCAAATATTGAAAGAAATTTATTTTTAACAATGCAGTTAGCTATGTATACAAATAATATGATTATTGTTCTTAATTTAAACAAATATGCTAAAAAAATTGGTTATGATATAGATATTGATAAATTATCAAATAAATTAGGAATTCCAATAGTGCCAATGGAAGCAATAGATGATATTAAAAAAAATATATTACTTTTAAAAATTTTTAATCATAAGAAAAAATTAATAAAACCTAAAAAAAATAAATTAAAAGCAGAAGAAATATTCAATCAAATTGAAAATATATTAAAATCTTGCATAAAAAAAAAAGATAAAAATATTTTTTCAAATAAATTAGATAAGTATTTGACAGATAACTATTTTGGGATGTTTATTTTTTTTGTTGTGATGTTTTTCATATTTTTTTTGACATTTTATTTATCAGAACCAATAGTAAAATTACTAGAAAAATCAATATTCATTTTATCAAATATAATTGGATCTATTCTTATAAAAATTTCAGCACCTGATTTTTTTATTTCTCTAATAAATAATGGAATTATTTCAGGAATAGGTTCTGTATTAGTATTTTTTCCAAGTATATTTATTTTATTTTTTTCATTATCTTTATTGGAAGATACAGGATATCTTGCAAGAATTGCTTTTATTATGAATAATATTATGTCTAAATTGGGTCTTTCTGGAAAAGCATTTATTCCTCTTCTTTTAGGTTTTGGATGTAATGTTCCAGCAATACTCTCAACAAGAACACTTTCTAAAAAAGAAAATAGAATTTTGACTATGTTAATTACACCATTTATGTCATGTAATGCGAGATTGCCTGTATTCATATTAATTGCAGGGGCATTATTTGACAAAGGTCAACCAATTATTATTTTTTCATTATATTTTTTAGGAATTTTAATTGCAATGATTTCATCTAAACTAATTTCAAAAATTTTATTGAAAAATTCTTCTTCAAGTTTTATTATTGAATTTCCACCTTATAGGATTCCAAGAATAAAATATGTTTTATATTCTGCTTGGTTGAAATCCAAGGATTTTTTGAAATCTGCAGGAACTATCATAATTAGCATGGTGTTATTGATATGGTTTTTTGCAAGTATGCCATATGGTGTGGAATATGCATCAGAAAATAGCTTGATTGGTATTTTAGGAAAATTTATTTCTCCAATTTTTAGACCATTAGGATTTTCAAATTGGAAAATAGCAGTTGCACTTATATTTGGTTTTATTGCAAAGGAAGTAATTATAGGAACTCTTGGAACATTATTTAAAACAACAAATGTTGGTGGTTTAAAATCAAGTATGTCAGAGGTATTTACTCAACCATCTGCGATATCATTTATGGTGTTTGTTCTTTTATATGTTCCATGTCTTGCAACACTTAGTGCAATGAAAAAAGAATCAGGTTCTTGGAAATGGCCCATATTTTCAGTATTATTTTCACTTGCAATTGGTTGGATATTTTCATTTTTAATATATAATATTATTAATTTGGTGATATTATGGAATTAGAAAAAATTATTTTTTACTTAATTGGATTTCTTATAGTTTATTTTTTCATAAAAACAATTAAAAATTCATTCTCACCACAAAAAAAATGTGGGAAATGTTGTAGCAATAAGTAAGTTTTATAAATAGTTAGGATATCCGAACTTATAAGTTTTGTTAAATAAATATTAGGTGATAAATATAATTGCAATTTTTTTGATAACATTTAGAGAAACTCTTGAAGCATCACTTATAATTGGAATAATGCTTGCTTATTTGAAGAAAACTAAAAATACAAGATATAATAACATTGTCTATATAGGAATTTTTGCAGGTATATTTGGAAGTTTTTTATCTGCATTTTTATTTAATAAATTGGCAGGTGGGTTTACTGGGCGTGCTGAAGAAATTTTTGAAGGAGTAATTATGTTGGTTGGTTCAATTCTTTTGACAAGTATGATATTATGGATGATGAATCAAAAACATGTTTCAAAAGAAATTGAAAATAAAATATTAAAAGATATAAATAGAAAAGATAAATTTGGCTTATTTATGCTAGTTTTTTTTTCGGTATTAAGAGAAGGAGTAGAAACAGTAATATTTTTGGGTTCTGCATCATTAATTTCTAAAAATAATGGTTTTTTTGGAGGAATTTTAGGGATAGGAGTTGCTATGTTTTTGGGATATTTAATTTTTGTAACATCAATAAAAATAGATGTAAAGAAATTTTTTAACATATCAAGTTTAATACTTATATTTTTTGCAGCAGGACTTACTGCACATGGGATACATGAATTACAAGAAGCAAAAATAGTTCCAACTATTATTGAACATGTATGGGATGTAAATCCAAAAGCACCTATAGCAGAACAAGGAATTTATCCAGCATTACATGAAAACGGAGCTATTGGAAGCATAGGGAAAGGATTATTTGGTTATAATGGAAATCCATCTTTAATTGAAGTGATATCATATTTATTATATTTAGGAATAGTATTTTTTGTTTATAGAAATATTGAAAAAAACAAATTTTAGACTAATTTAAGATCTCTAGTTATAAGGTCAATTTTTTCTTCATCATCAGGACCTATTCCTACACATGTTTCAGTTCCAGGTGCAATGACAGTTTTTCCTGCATCAGTGATTAGTGCTGTAGTTAAACCAGAATCTTTTGCTATTTGATTAATTTTGTATAATTCTTTTTTATCAATTACTTTGACTACAATTTTTGCAGATCCATTATTTCTCCATTTTTTTACTTTATCTTTATCACTTCGAAGAGTGGATTCAACAGAAGCATGTGCAGCTTGTGCAGCCATTTTTCCTTTTGGAAGTTTTAAATCTCCCCTTATTACTAACACTTGTTTAAATACCATTTTTAATACCTTATTATTTTAACATTTTGTAATGTATTTAAAAGTTCTTCTTTTATTTTTGGATAAGTCTCATATATTTTTGTTTTTATATTATTTTTGAGTATTGGGAATTTTTTCATAATTTAATTTTATATTATCAATTATTCCAATTATGTTTTCAATTTCATTTATTGCTCCATATATTTGGTGTTGTCTTTCAATTTTTATTTCACCATTTTCCATAAGGTTAATAAGTTTCTCTTTTCTATCAATATACAATTTTTTAATATTTTCAACCATTGTTTTCTTTTCTCAATGC
The DNA here is from genome assembly GCA_018671515.1 of archaeon. Lineage (GTDB taxonomy): Archaea > Nanobdellota > Nanobdellia > Woesearchaeales > GW2011-AR15 > JABHHN01. Next base: position 37,428 of record JABHHN010000005.1, read on the forward strand.
ATCAAGATAATCTATGATTTCTTTTTTATTTTTAAGTCTTGCAATATTAAATGCAATTTCTCTAAAATCAAGTGATCCAGAAATCCATAATGAAAAGTCATTTCTTTGAGGAGTCACATATTTTTCAAATTCATCAGTAGTTGCAATATTTAACCAATGATAAAGAGAATCAATACTTTTTAATTTTTTTCCGTCATCAAGGACAAATTCATTTCCAGGAGTAGATTTTCTGATAAAAATATCATGACTATATTCATCAATTGTCTCTTCTTCTTCTGATTCTTTTTTTTCATTAGTGGTTTCTTTTTCTTTCTCTTTTTGTACAATAGGTTTTGCAGGTTTTTCTGTAGATTTTATAGGTTCAACTGGTTTTTTCTCTACTTTTGTTTCTTCTTTTACAGGTGTTTTTGGTACTTGTTTTTCTTGTTCAACTTTTTTAATATTTTCATTTTTTGGAGATTCAGTTGTTTTTTCTGGAGTAGTTTTTTCCTGAGTTACTTCTTTTTTCCCTTCTGTTTTGGATGTTTCATCTTTTTTCTCTTTTTTCTTTTCTTCTTTTTTTGGAGCAGATCTATCAATTATTTTTGCTGGTTTAAAATCTTTAACTTTATCATTTTTAATTGCGTCAAGGAATTTTACAAAATCATCTTTTTCAATTATTGTATCAGCAATTTTTGCCCATTCTTCATTTTCAATTGCTGTTCTTATCCAATCTGCAAAATCACTTTTTTCTTCATTTACATGTTGGGCAAAATCTTCTTCTTTCATAGCTGCAACTTCATCATATAGACTTGCAAGTGTCAGGCATAACATACCATTTACTAAATTTAGAATTTGTTCAGGTTTGACATCATCAGTATATCCTAATCCTTTTTTTTCTTCTTTTCCATCATCCTCTTTTTTTTCAGGGTTATTTTTCTCAAATTCTTCTCTCTCTGATTTTGCTTTATCTAAGTCTGCCTGAAGTTCTTCTTCAGATACTAATTCAATTTCTTTTTTTAATGGTGTTTTTCCAATTGCATCCCAAATTTTTTGAATTCTTGGTTTAAGACCTTCAAGATAAATTTCTACCATATTAAAAGAGCCAGATTTAATTTTATCTAAAGATAATTTTAATTCTAAGTTCAAATCAAAAACATCTTGTCCTTCTTGTTCTAATTGATTTAATTGATATTGAAGATCTTCAACTATAGCATTGTATTTATTATAATTATTAAGTTCTTCATCTGAAAGACGTTTTACACTGTGCAAGATAGGTCTAAATGTAACATAATATGGATGACCTCTATTCCATGCTGAATTTTGAACTAATCCTGAACCTACTGGTGATTTAACTAATTCCTGGACAAAACTTGCACCATATCTATCTTTAATTCTATTCAAATCTCCTTCATCTCTTGTTTTCATCTGAACTTCCGTGTTGATGTTAGCTTTAATTTGTCCCATGAAATCAGATAATACCTGAGATACCAACATTACTCCAACACCCCACTTTCTGAATTCTCTGCAAGCCCTTTCTATCTGGACAAAACCTTCTCCTGATCCACCGAACTTAGGTAGGATTCTGTGGATCTCGTCATAAACTAGCATAAATCTTAATCCTCTATATTCCTGAAGATTTGAATTGAAAATAGTTCTAACTGTATTTGCAACAAAAGTATCGAATTCTGCAGGTTTAAGTTTATTAACTGTAAATACTTGAATTTCACCTGGTTTCATATAATCAAAAATTTTAATTTTCTCTCTAGGATTATCAATTGATTTGACATTTCCATTAAATGCTCTAGCGCTCTTTTTAGTAAGATGATATCTTGGATAGAATTGCAGCATCTTTGCATCTTCAAGTTTTCTTAGCATTCCAGACCATTGTGCTGTCGGATCAAAGACTACTACGCCTACATCTTTTAATAGGCATTCTTCAATAATAACTTGTGCTGAAATGGATTTACCTCCTCCTGTTGAACCTGCAACAATTGAATGAACTGTTAATAAATCCATGTCAAAATATGTGTCATTTGTAGTTTCAGCAATTTGTCCGACATATAATGATCTAGGTCCTTTTTTTGGCAAGAGTTTATATTCTATTTTTACGTGGAACCTTTTATTTGCTTCAATCCTTTTCTTAATTATTAATCCTATTAATAGTAGTAATGATAATATGAATAGTATCAACAATAATTTCCAAAGTTCAATCAAACCGAATACTGAATACATGTATAGTGGTTCATAAACCTTAAAATGAGTAATTACTTGTGATGTAAGATCTAAATATTCTGCATCTACAATGACTGCATAATCTCCTTTTGGCCAGTCTTTAGGTATATCAAATGATTTTATTTGTGACGAAGCAGTCAATAATTCAATTGAATCATTTCCAATGTACATTGAATAGTTAGAAGTTATAGGCTCTACACCTATGATATTATAATCTAATGAAACATTATATTGTTCTTCTGTTAGCATGTTTTGTAAATTAAGACGAAATTTGAATTCGTCACTAGCATAAGGTCTAAGAGTAAGTAATTCAAGTTGCATTAAGAGTGCTTCAATTGGAAGTTTATCTTCATCAGTTACAATTATTCTAACGGGAATAGAATCATTGAAATCTCCACCAATATCAATTGAACCTGTATATGTTCCTAGTTCAGATCCTAATACTCTTATTGTAAAATTTTCAAAACTACTTGGATCTACAGTAATAGAATCTCTATTTAATTCAGCTATTTCTGAAACATTACCTGAAATACTAACTGTGACTTTGGCAGGTATTTCTCTAAAACTATATATCATTATAGAATCTTGAAAGAAATTACCTAATCTGATTTTTTTATATAATTTTTCTAAAGATACCCAATGGTCAACACCTGGTTCTCTAGGTTCTTCTAAAAATGGTCCAATTCCAGGTCCAATTCCAGGTCCAATTCCAGGTCCTTCTCCAGTTTTAGATTTTGTTTTATCACCTGGATCATCCTCACCAGTACCTACACCTGATCCAGTTCCAGTCAATTCTTGGATATCTACAAATGGTTCCATATAAATATCATGGAAAGTTTCATTTCCAGAAATTACTGTTACATTAGCAATATAGTTGATATAGCCCTCTTTTGTAGCTACAAGTTTGTATGTTCCTGCAGGAACTTCTGTTACATTATAGAAACCAATTGAATCAGAATAATCATTACTAATACCAACAAATACTACTGCAACATCAATTGGAAGACCTGTTTGATTATCTCTAACAATACCAGAAACACGACCAGCTCCAAGAGCTTCGTCTTCACCTTCTGGACATTCATCATATGGGTCTGTATATATATAATATTCTTCAGTTCCACTAGCAACAGGAATCATTATCTGATAATTTACTAATCCAAGTATTGAAATTGGTGCATAACCTTCATCAAAACCATTAATTTCTTTTGTTACATAAATAAGATTTGTTCCGTCAGTTAAAATTCCAACTGGATAATCTACACTATCAGTGTCATTGTATTTATAGGTATAAACAACAGGAATATCACTTATAGTAGTTCCACCAAGAGATATTGACATTGTATAATGAAATGTCTGTTGTGCACTCATATTATTTTCTCCAGTTGTACCTAAATAAGCATCAACTTCAGCAGCTGTACCTGCAGTGACTGATGCCCAATTTATTGTTCCAGGTGTTGCAGTAGATACATATAATTCATGAGTGACACCTGGTTGAAGACAATCAAAAAAGAAATTCTTTAATTCAACATCACTAGATTTTGCAGTAACAGTGGGTTGAGCACTAAAACCTGGAAATCTAAGTATAAGACCTGCCATTCCATACCAATATGTTGCAGGGTTTTCTTCTCTTATATCTAATTCAGATATTGTTCCAGCTCTTGCATTATGATAAGTAGCATAACCAATATAATCTCCAATTAATATTAATGAAATTATAGAAGTGGTAATTAGTAGTACAAGGAAACTATTATTTAGGATTGCATCTAGATCAATCCTTTTTTTACTGATAGTTTTCCTTTTTACTATTTTTTTTGATCTTTTTTTCTTCATTTTTATGAGTTGATTAATGCTACTAATTCACAGCATTTTGGATATATTTCTTCTCTTGTTTTTGGATCAAGATTTTTGTATTCTTTATTTATAACTTCGTATGCAGATAGTGCTTCTTCATAGTCTTCATTTCCTAGATGTATGAATGCTTCATCAATCATCGATGACACATATCTTTGATTTATATGATGACATTTTTCTGCAATATTATCATAAAATTGATCTTTTAGATTAATTGATAAATCTCTAAATAAAACTTTTAGTTCCGTATATTTCATACCTGCATCATAGAGTAAATTTGAATCAATGAGTATAGTTATTTCAGATATTAATTCGTTGATTTTATTTATGATATTAGAATCAAAATTACTTAACATTTCATCTCTAACACCATTTATAGGTACTGTACTATATTTAAGATTATTATAAATGAATATTCCTGAGAGTATGAATATTATTATTATTTGTACAAAAAATATTTTTTTACTATTTTCACTTATACCTACTTTATCTAAAACTGCAAAACCAGTTATTCCTGATAATGTTCCAGATTTTTCTATTTCATTTGTTATAAGTAATGTTTTTACTTGAGGTAGGACTTCTAATGCAAGTTTTCTATTTATATAATAAGAATAATCTTTTGTTTCTTTGGAAATTTCAAACATTGGATCTTTATTTATTATTTCATAATCTTCAAATAAGAAACTTATTTCATCCGTGTTTGTTATAACTTCTTTAGGTATGAATTCTACTATTTTCATATCGTCATAAATTGGATTAAAATCAAGTCTTTTTGCAATTATTGTGATATCTTCTTTCCTTCCAGTCATATATTCAATATGTACGTTATAACCTCTTGTATTTACTGTAACTTTTTTCTGAAGTAATAAATTTGTTTCTATGAAATCCTTTTTTTCACCTTTTGACATTTCAATATTTTTTGATTCAATATATAATTCAAGAAGTTCTATTGCATCTTCATCATTAATATATTTTACATATTCGTTGTCTTTTTCAATTACAAGAACCATAGGTATTGAATTTTTAATTTCTTCAATTTGGGATAATAATGCATTTCTTTCATCTAATACGTCAATTGCATTATCTTTATATCTAAGATTGAATAAATCTCTATTTGCTTTTTCAAGATCTTTTTTTAGGTCTTTTATTCTATCATCAAAATTTAATAATTCTATAACTTTTCTTTGCTCTGGCGAGTATAAACTAAAATCAGGTAACAAATCAAGTACTTCAGACACTGCTGTGTATGTTTCATTAATTTCTTCTTTACTGTTATTATTTACGTTGGATGATGAAGCTCTCGCTCCACTTTCACTATTTGTATTATCTGCATCATTATTTGTTTCATCATTATTTGATCCTACATAATTATTATCAATAGTGAATTCTCTTGTTGCACTAAATACTTCAATTTCTTCTACGTCAATACATTCAAGTTTCCAAAAATAAGTACCTTCATCAAGTTCAATATTGAATTCATAATTAGTATTTGGGACTAGTCCTGTTTTTGTTTCTTCTTCAGACCACCATCCATCACCTTGAGAAATATACAAAGTACAATTTGTATTTTGTTCATCATTTACTTTAAATTCTAGGTTTGGAGAACTTGAAAATGTTTCACCATCATCAGGATATAAAAGTGAAATCAAAGGTGGGAATGAATTATCTTCAGGAACTAACGAAACACTTATTTCATCTGATCCATTTATCTGTATATCTTCTGAATACGAATCATAATCGCTATGAGTGACCTTTAATTCATAAGTTTCATTACTTAATCTAAAAACAACATCTCCTGTTTCATTTGTATAATTATCTAATGAATCAAATCTTACTTTTGCATCATCTATTGGTGAACCATTAACATTATTTTTGACTTTTATTTTTACATCATAACTTTCCTTGATTTTTATTTCTTTAACTATTGAAAAATCATTATCTTCTGAATCAAGTATTATTAAAATTACATGGTATTTTCCAGCAGTAGAATATGTATGACTAGGATTTAGTTCTGTACTTTGTGTGCCATCTCCAAAGTCCCAAAGATAAGATAATGCACCTACACCACCTGAAATAGAAGGAGTGAATTTTATATTTTCATATTCAAAATAATTATTTTCAAAATTTAGGATTGCATTTAGATTATTATCAACTTCAAAATGGTTTGTCTTTGTAACGGTAAAGTCATCATATGTATTTATTGCTTCAATATTATATGTGCCAGATTTTCCAGTAAATGTAAATAATTGTTGCAATGGATATGTTGCATCATTGAATATATATACATATGAAAAATTTGTAGGTGAATCTATTGTAAGATATGTATCTGATCCAGGAGGTGCTGCTACTGTTACCATTACTTGTTCATTAGGGATGTAATTTTGTTTGTTAGTTACGATTTCAAGATTGATATAATCAAGAGTTGCAGGATTGCAATCATCATCTATACTATTGTATAGGATTTCACTCATACCTGGGTTTATATTTGGATTGTTATCATCACAATCAACTTCTATGTCATATCCATCATTATCATTATCGTTCTCTGTTGTATTTGTATCATTTTGAATTATTTTTTCAAAATGCGATATATTAATGGTATCAAATTCAACTTTATTGTCAAAACCTTCAACATAACAATTTACATTATAATTGAATGTGCCGTCATTTTGGAATGTAGTTTCATATACATGAAGATTAAGATTAATGTCAAAATGCATGACACCTAATATTGTAGAATTATCAGTATATAGACAGCTATTTGCAATACTTATGATTTTTGTTTCATTAGTATAATTTGCATATATGGTTGTAATATTTGTTGGATATGTTATATTAAAATCAGTTGAATCATAAATTACAAGTGATGAATTATAAATTTTTGTTGTGTTTGTAATAGTTTCATTTGTTTCTGGTTCTGTTTCATTTATTATAGATTCATTATTTGTTTGATTTATAGTCTCATTTATTGTTTCGTTTACTGTTTCATTTATTGTTACGTTTAAATCTAAGACAATTAAATCTAATGAAGCACTTATTCCACCTTGGTCATCTATTATTATTTCTGAAATATTAAGTTCTTCTTCTATTGTTGTATTTAGTGTTTCATTTATTAAAATTTCAATATCTTCATACATGCCATTTTCATCTTCAACTGTCATGTTAGTTTCATTAGTTTGAGAATAAGCAAATGAAATTGTAAGTGATAGTATGATAACTAAGATGATTCTACTTGTCCATCTATTTGTATCATTATATTTCATTTAATTCCTCAAGTATCCTTTTTAATTCTGACTTTAGATGTTTCATTTTTTTTGGAGCTTTTAACTCATCAATTTGTTCACTGATTTCACTTAATGGTTTAGAATAAGGGTATCTATGATCAAGCATCTTATTTCTAAGAACTGATCTCATTTGTTCACTTAAGTCTAAATAGTGGTTTTTACCTGCTAAGTTTTTTAATTCAGATACCATTGAATTTGGCATCCTTACAGAAATAATTTTTTCTGCCACTATTTATCTCTCTCCTCAAATACATATTGCCTTGCAAATTCCCTAATCGCCTCAGAACGGGAAGAATATATTTTTTTTTTGACAAGTTTATCTAGAAAGAGTATGATATCAGGAGGAAGTCTTACATTTACAACTGTGATTTTTTGAGGCATTTGTGTTCAATAAGTGTACATTATATCTATTAAATAGATTCTAATGTGGTAAAATATGACACTTGTATGATATTTTATGTACATGTGTAGTATATAAATATTGTGATTTTGTATGTTGTATTTTGTATGTATTATATATGTATGACTGAAGTATTATTTAATTTATTCAAAAAATATAATAATAATATTTTGATAATTTATATAGAAAGTAATTTATAGAAAAAACGTTTTATCATTTATTAATATGATTAAATTTAATAAAATATTAACATTTTTATTATTAA
>JABHHN010000045.1 GCA_018671515.1 archaeon
GTATCAAATCTAGACATCATAAAACTCAAAAAGTAGAATTTCTGACAAGAGTAATTGCATTTAATATAGATCGATTGATAAGATTGAACAAAAAAGTTATTCTGATAATAATCAGAATAACAAGGGTTTCATATTAGCCGATATTAAGAAAAAATTTAAATATGAATGACTATATTTGTTAATCTATGCTAAAAACAAATATCGACAGAATTATGGAAGTCCTTAATACAAAGAAGGACGTATCACTACATGACCTTTCTAAAGAACTTAGTATTCCTATTGCACATTTAGAAAGTACTGCAAAATTATTAGAAGGTGACAGAAAAGTCAAGATTGAATATAAATTCATGAAACCACACCTTATATTAATTGAAGAAAAAGAAAATAAATCTGCACAACCCAATAAAAAAGAAGAAGGACCAATAAAAGCCACAGGAAACATATTTGATAACTCTACAGACACTCAAGATTCTAACAAAATAGATGATAAAAAATATTCAACATTAGGTCAAGAAGAAATTTCTGGATTTTCAAAAGAATTGTCCCCTTTTGAACAAGAAAAAAAGGAAAAAGAAAAAAAAGAACCTCAAAAAGTTGTAGTAGTAAACCCTCTTGCAAACAAGGAAACAGAGAAAAAAGAAGATAAACCTATTGAACCTAAACAAGAAGAAAAAGATAAAGTGATTGATGCAGATACTAATTATTATGACATCTCTAATGAAAATGACGAATTGTTTGAAGATAAAAATTATTTGCTAAATGAATTATCAGGATTAGAAAAAATAGATTTTATGATAGAAGAAGCAAACAAGCAACTTGATGAAGACAAGATAAAACAGATTCATAAAATTTATGAGGAAATATACAAAGAATTTTCCACATTAGAAAATATCTCAACTAATGAAAAAAACGTACTAAAAGATAAAATTGCAATATTATTCAATAGAATAAAAGTAAGATTTCTAGAAGAAAATATTTATTAATTTTTTTTATAATTCAATTAAACCAATAGGCAGATTCCAAAAGATTTAAAATGTATATCTACCTCTAAATTTAAAAAAGAGGTGAGGAATGGAATCCAAGAACATAGATTCTTATACAATATTAGTAAATCAGATACCTATTAAGATTTCAATCTATAGTCATAAAGGTCATCCCGTTCCGTTTTATCACCTTTCACTTCTAAATATTACTGACCAAACAAAAAGGATAATTGAGAGAATCCGTGAACAAATCATAAATCAGATTAGTTTTGATCTTCTAAATAAGAAAGATAATGAAGGAGAAGATGAAATAAAAACACAGTTCAAACAAAATATCATGAAACTTATGAAAGAGCAATTCTCTGAACTAGATGAAAATACCCTTCATCTTTTATCAAATTATATTCTTATAACTAGTTTAGGAATGGCAGAACTCGAATTTCTCTTAAAAGATAGTAATCTAGAAGAAATTGTCGTTAATAATGCAAAAGAACCTGCATGGGTTTATCATAAAAAACATGGTTGGTTAAAAACAAATGTTAATTTCGATAATGAAAAAAGAATTAGACATTTTTCAACTATGATTGGAAGAAATGTCGATAAAGGAATTACTTTATTAAATCCACTTTTAGATGCTCATCTAAAGACAGGAGACAGAGTAAATGCAACACTTTCTCCAATAACTACCAAAGGAAATACAATCACTATTCGAAAATTCGCAGAAACTCCTTGGACAATTGTAGATTTTTTGGAATTGGGAACAATAGATTACTCATCTGCAGCAATAATTTGGCTTGCAATACAATATGAACTATCTATTCTCGTAATTGGTGGAACAGGTTCTGGAAAAACATCATTTCTAAATGTCATATCTAATTTTTTCCCTCCTAATCAAAGAATTATTTCAATTGAAGATACAAGAGAATTAAGATTATCAGATACTCTGCACTGGGTGCCAATGAGTTCACGTCTTCCAAATCCAGAAGGAAAAGGAGGAATTACTATGCTTGATTGTATGGTAAATACATTAAGAATGAGACCTGATAGAATTATAGTTGGAGAAGTAAGACGTTCAGAAGAACTTGAAGTAATGTTTGAAGCAATGCACACTGGTCACTCAGTCTATGCTACATTTCACGCAAGAGATACTACTGAAGGAATTGCAAGACTAACTCATCCACCAATAAATCTTTCAAAAATATTATTATCATCTTTAGGTCTTGTTGTTGTCCAAAACAGAAACAGAAGAACTGGTGAGAGAAGAACATTTCAGATTGCTGAATTGACTGAAAATGGTGAGCCTAATCTTTTAATGCAATATAATGCTAAAACAAAAGAAATGATGAATGTAAATACTCCTAAAAGATTATTTGAAACATTAAATATTTTTACGGGTTTAACAGAAGAAGATATTTACAAAGACCTTGATGAAAAAATAATGGTCTTAAAATGGATTGTAAAAAATAATATAAAAGATGTAAATGAAATTGGAATGATAATGAGTGATTATTACACTGATAAAAAAGATCTGATGCTAAAAATAACAGGTAATTAGATGGTAACCTTAAGTTTTATTGATAAATCAAACCCTAAAATTGCAAAAGCACTTAGAACTGCAAGTATACAAGAAGAACCTGAAATTTTTATAAATAAGAATATAAAAAATGCACTTATTTTATCCATAATAATCACAATATTAGCTACAATAGTTGTAATTGAAGGTGATTTGAGAAGAGATTGGAGTCCTGTAGCTTATGTTGCAATTCCTATTGTGTTGATATCTTTTTTTCTAATATTTGTCAAAGTTTTTATGAATGCTCCAAATCTTATAATAAAAAAAAGAAAAAGAGAATTAGAATCTGATTTATTATATTCTGCAAGATTTCTTCTTCTAAAAATGGAAAGTGGTTCACCAATACTTAATGCATTAATTGATGTATCAAATTTACATACAAAATCAAGTAAATATTTCAAAGACATCGTTGCAGATATTTATCTTGGAACTCCACTTGAAGAAGCTATTGACTGGTCAAAAAAATATAGTCCTTCAAAATCTTTTGCAAAAGTCCTTGAAGAAATAAGAAATTCTTTAAAAACTGGATCTGATATTGAAAGAAGCCTTAAATCAACACTTGATGAAATGACTAAAGATCATGTAATTGCAATAAAAGAATATGGGAAAAAATTAAGTCCAGTTTCAATGTTTTATATGATAATTGGAACAATACTTCCATCATTAGGTTCTGCAATGATTGTAGTTGGCCTAGGATTTGTAAATTTAAATATTACTTTTACAGTATTTTTATTTTTTTTATTCATTTTAGCGGTTGTCCAAATCTTTTTTATAATGTTTTTTAAAGCTCTAAAACCCGCGGTGATGAATTAATGTTAAAACATTTAGGAGAAATTTGTGAACTTCATTTTCCTAGAAAAATAAGGCTTAATTTAAGAGAATATTTAATAAAAGCAGGTCATTATACAACACCTTATGAAAAAATAGGTATCTCTTTTATTGGTGCAATTATTTTTAACATCATTGTTTACATATTCTTTATTCTTCCTGGTTTAAAAACAATATCCACAGGAATATTACTTATATTTTTATCAATAATTGTGTTTGTCATTTCATATTATATTTCAATCCTATTATCTGGTGTTGCATTGTATGTCTATTTTGAAATAAGTATCTATAAAAGGACTATTGAAATTGAAGAAGTCCTGCCTAATTTTTTACAAGAAGTTTCAGTTAATCTAAGAGCTGGAATGACTTTTGATAAAGCACTTTGGAATTCTGTAGAACCTGAATTTGGTGTCTTAGAAAAAGAAATTGAAATTGTAGCAAAAAAAGTAATGAGCGGTGAAGATACTGAAACTGCACTTTTAGAATTTGCAAATAAATATAATTCTCCTTTACTTAGAGAATCCATGGATTTAATTGTTATTGGTCTTAAAAGTGGTGGACAAATAAGCGATTTAATTGATAGAGTTGTTTTTAATGTACAGGAAGCATCATATCTTAAAAAAGAACTGATTGCAAATGTTACAAGCTATATAATTTTTATAACATTAGTTGCAATCATAATTGCTCCAACATTATTTGCATTATCTTTTAATCTCATGCAAATAATACAGAGTCTTGGTGAAAAACTTATGACTAGTGGTGCTCAGAATCTTGTTGCAGGATTTAGTTTTGGTGGATCAAATGTAGATCCAAATGATTTCATTAAATTTTCAAGATATAGTATAGTAATAATAGCAATTGCTTCATCAATGATAATTGCTGATTTAAGAGAAGGAAATATCAAAGGTGGAATTAAGTATATTTTCATATTCATATTTGTTGCTTTCTTTGTATATGAAATAATGTTAAAAGTATTTATTGGAATGTTTGGTTCTATTGTATAAAAGAATAATGAATTTTAAATTATTAAACTACTCTATTCTGAATTTTATTATTTAAAAATCTAATAATATTTTCAAAAACAATTTCTGTCCGAATATTGATTGCTTCTTTTGTTGCATAACCTATATGTGGAACAATAATTGTATTAGGTGAAAAAAGCAATGGGTAATTTTTTTCTAAAGGGGGTTCCATATCTACTGAATCAAGTCCTGCACCTGCAATTAAATTGTTTGATAAATTCTTTGCAAGTGCATCATTATCAATTATTCCCCCTCTTGCAGTATTAATTATTATACTCTCTTGCTTCATTAAATTTAATTTTTCCTGATTAATTAAATGTTTTGTCTCTTTATTTAATGGAAGATGCAACGAAACTATATCTGATTTAGATAATAATTCATTTAATCCTACATAATATATTCCTTCTTTTTTTGTTCTGGAATATGCAATTATTTTACAACCAAAAGCTTTAGCAATCTCTATTAACCTCAATCCAATTGCACCTGTTCCAATTACACCAAGCGTCTTTCCCTTTAATTCAGTTCCTAAAAATCCTTCTCTTGTAGATAATTCTCTTATTTTTTTATCTCCCCAAACAATTTTTCTCAAAACTGCAATCATTAAACTTATTGCAAGTTCTGCAACTGAATTTGTTGAATAACCTGAAGAATTTGATACAATAATATTATTTTCTTTACAGACATTTAAATCAATATGATCACATCCTGTAAAAGCAACACTCAACATTTTTAGATTTTTACACTCATTTATTACAACAGAACTAAATGGAAGATTTGAAATTATAACCATATCTGCATCTTTAACCCTTTCAATTATTTCTTGATTACTATTTGGTCTTGAGTCATATGTTTTTAATTCAACATTGTAATGTTCCAATTTTTTTCTAAAATCCAATATTTTTTTATCAGTTGCACCTATTGGTTCTATAATTGCACATTTCATATTTTTTTATTATAAATTAAATATATTTAAATCTATTTAATGAGAGAAAGAAAATTATCTAAGAAGTAAAGCCCCAATTATCAATAAAATAAATGAAACTATTTTTTTGAATAGTTTATCATCTATTTTTGAATGGATAAAAATACCTACAGCTGAACCTAAAATCATTGCTGGTACTAAAATTAATCCCATCTTAATTATTTCTAAATTAATAATTCCTGAATAAGTATATGTGATAAGCCTTGAAATATGAAAAATAAAAAAACTCATTGTACATGTTGCTCTAAATACTGCCTTTTTAACATTAATATGAGATAAATACATTACAATTGGAGGACCGCCAGTTCCCATCAAGGCATCTAAAAATCCACCTATAAACCCTGCTATCATAACCATTATTTTATTAATTTTTTTTTGTATATGTAAATTATTTTTAGAAAATAATGTTTTTGCAGAAAATAAAATAATAAACACACCTAATATTTTTTTTAGAATTTCATTTTCTAAATTACTTAAAAAATAAGTTCCAAATATAACACCAATAATTGAAAAAACAAAAATATAAAATATAATTTTTTTATCAATATTTTTTCTAAACTTGTATAATAAATAAATATCTGCAAAAATTTGGACTGTCAAAAATAATGGTAATATTATCTTTAAATCCAAGAATAAAAGTAATATTGGTACTGTAAAGAGTCCTGCTCCAAACCCTGTTGAGCCTTTTATTACAAAAGCAAAAAAAAGAACTATACCAATCAATGATAATATTTGGATTTCAAGCATAGTGTATTGAAAATCTACATTTATATTAATGTTTCCAACAAAAACAAAATTTAGAAAATTATATATAGGACAAATCTAAATTATATGGATTATAATATTATTTAGTTGATTAGAGGTATAAGAAAATGAAAATCATAAGATTTTCATATCTCAAATTCGGAGGAATTTAAGAAAATGAAAAAGAAAAAAGGACAAGTCGCTATGGAATCACTTATGGTCTATGGTATCGCGTTATTAATTGTTGCTTTAGCAATAGGTGCACTGATATATTTTGGAGTATTAGACTTAGGAGGAATGCTTCCAGATAAGTGTGATATTAAAGGTGGAACATTTACATGTAAAGAATATGCTGTGTTTGGTGATGGAAATATCCAAATGGAAATTCAAAATAGCTATGGAAAAACTGTAACTGTCTCAAAAGTACAAATTAATCCTGAAGAAGACAGTGTTGGAATTCTATCCGCTACAGATTGTGTTGCAGCTGAAACAGATGTTACAATTGCCAATGGAAACACAGGATTATTTAAAATTCCTGATAGTTGCGCAGATTTAGAAGAATTTGTTGGGAAAAAAATAAGAGGAGAAATTGCTATTACTTGGAATACTGCTGGATCACAAATTACCAAAACAAGTTATGGTTCTCTTCAAGCAACTGTTTCAGAATAAATTTTAATTATTTTTATTTCTAATTTTTTTATTAATTTTCTAAGAAATATTTTTATTTACCGAATCTTCTTTTCCTATTTGAATACTCTATCATACACTCTTCAAAATCATCTTTCTCTAATTCTGGAAATAATTTATCTAAAAATATAAATTCAGAATAGGCTGACTGGTATGAAAGAAAATTAGATATCCTTTTTTCTCCACCTGTCCTTATGACTAAATCTGGTTCTTCTGCAATATAGAGATTTTTCTTAAATACTTCTTCATTTATATCTTCTATATCTAATTCACCAGATTTTATTTGCTGAGCAATTTTTTTTGTTGCATCAATTACTTCTTCACGACCACCATAAGCCATAGCGAAATTTATTACATAACCTTTGTTATTTTTCGTTTTTTCCATTATAGATTTTAATTTTTCTTGAAGCTCTTCTGGAAACATCCATAATCTTCCGATTATATTAATCTTTAAGCTATTATCTTCTATTCTTGAATCATTTTTGAATTTTTCAAAATTTTCAGTAAATATTTTCATAAGATAATTAAATTCTTCTTTTGGTCTATCAAAATTTTGTATTGAAAAAGTATAAAGTGTTATTTCTCTAATATCATATTCTTTACACCACTCAAGTATTTTTTCAAGTTTTTTAACTCCCCATTCATGTCCTTTCCAAGGTTTTAACATAAGCCTTTTACTAAATCTTCTATTTCCATCCATTATAATTCCTAAATGATTTGGAATGTTTTCTAATTTTCTCATTATCTAATAGAAATTAAGTGCATATATTTAAAAATTTTTCTTTATAAAAATTAAAAGAAAAAAGACATTTTATAGAGAGAAAAGACATCATTTAGATACCTTTATATAGAATTGTATATTCTTTTTTTTGCAACTTGAACAAATGGGTCCTCATACTAGCTGACTGCTTGTAGTAGTTTGTCGTGAATTTGAGACACTCTTGTTTAATCCAGCCCGTCACGAGAGTACCCACGGGAGCTCACGGCAAAGCCAAAGCTATGAACTTGGGGGTTAGTGCTACGGGCGACAAATTTTTACAATTATAAAAATAGAAATCCAAAAACGGATTTCTAAAATGCCAAGAAGAAGTCCAAATTTGTGCATTTAATCACTAGAACAAGTAACAATCATTCAATCATCAAGTCATTAGTATCAGTATCAAAGATGGAAAGATAGTATAAAATAGTTTGAGTAAATGAAGAGTAAATAGACTATTTTCTTGTTCTATAGGACACCAAATTTAATAGGAGGAGATTATAATGGGAAAAATAAACCCTGTTTCATCAAAATATATAGTACATGCAACAATAAATATCGAAGGTGTCGTTGATAGACCTGACGTCATAGGTGCAATATTTGGCCAGACTGAAGGATTATTAGGCTCTGAGTTAGAGTTAAGAGAATTACAAAGATCCGGAAGAATAGGAAGAATAGAAGTTCAGACTGAAACAAGATCTGGAAAGACTACAGGTACAATAATCATCCCTTCAAGTCTTGACAAGGCAGAAACTGCAATTGTAGGAGCATCTCTTGAAATTATACAGAGAATTGGTCCTTGTAATGCAAAAATCTTAATTACACAAATAGAAGATATAAGAATATCGAAAAGAAAATTCGTTATTGATAGAGCAAAACAACTTCTAAAACAACTTATTGATGAAGTCATGCCTGATTCAAGAGAAATTTCTGATGAAGTAGCAGAATCTGTTAGGGTAATGGAAATAATGGAATATGGAAAAGAAAGACTTCCAGCAGGACCTGCAATAGATGAATCAGATGATATTTTAGTTGTTGAAGGAAGAGCAGATGTTATAAATCTTCTAAAACATGGATTCAAAAATGCAATTGCAATAAATGGAACATCAGTTCCTCATCAGATTGTTGAATTAGCAAAAAGTAAAGAAATAACAGTTTTTGTTGATGGAGATAGAGGAGGAAATCTAATTATTGAAGAATTATTTAGTCTAACAGATATAGATTTTATAGCAAAAGCCCCAGATGGTAAAGAAGTTGAAGAAATAACCAAAAAAGAAATTCATAAAGCTCTAAGGTCAAAAATATCTTCTGAACAATATAAATTAGATAAAAACGGTACTAATGGTACATCTCAACCTAGAAAAAATAATCAAACACAACAAAGAAGACCAGTGAGAAGACCGGTTCAACAAAGACCTGTTAGTAATAATAGATCTGCAGCACCTCAAAGACCAAACACAACCAGAGCCCCTGAAAAAAGGGCAATTAAAGATATTAAATCTTCTGATAAGAAAAAATATGAAGACATACTAAATTCTTTAGTTGGAACACGTGGTGCTTATCTATTAGATGAAAAATTAGACATATTAGGTAAAGTACCATTAAGTGAACTGCAAAGCACTATAACATCAATTAAAAATGGCGTGTTTGCTATTGTTTTTGATGGTGTAATTGATAGTGAATTAATTTCAGTTGCTGAAAAATCTAGTACAAAAGTTATTGTTGGAATGGATACAAAAGTAAAGAATCATAGAGAAATTATCATACAAACAGTTGATGATTTCTAAGATTTATTTTTAATTTTTTTTCTATATTTTTTTATATAATTATTTGTAATACTTTTTTTTTGATTGAATTATAGTTAAAGCCCTTTTCTTAATTTCATCTTTTCTTTTATTAAATTCATTTCTAGACCAATTGTAATAAAATTGATTTTCATTTGTTTTTTGGAGTACTTTTTTATACCAATAAACACCAATCATATATGCACCTTTTGGGTTTGATCCATATAAATATGCTTTTTCAAAAGTATCAATTGCATTTGGACTCCAACTATACAACGTATCTAAATCTCTTAATATTTTACATTCTTTATAATGTATAGGAAATAATAATTCAAATTTTTTAAAAAATGGTGAAGCAGCAAGAGAATGTTTATGAATAGAATATGCAATTTTTTTTTGTAATTTATTATTTAATTTATATTTTAAAACTTTTTTATTAAATATTAATTTAGAACCATAACCATCATAAAACTGCTCAACAATATAGAAAAGCAAATTACTAGATTGTTCTTTTTTAGATTTCCACACATCATGCCAACATATTGCAGGTAAAAGAATTGAATAATTGATATTAACTTTCTCTTCTTGAATAAATTTATCTAAGTCATCAAAGATTGCATTTATATGATTTATTGAATGTTGAGGATCTTTACTTTTTTTCATAATATTTATCCCTTCAAGACATAATTTCTTAAATTTTTTATCAAGATCTATATTATTTTTTGATATGAATTCATTAAGTTCCATTTTATTGAAATAAATATTATTCATAGATAAATGTTTATTTTTAATATAAATAAATTCAACCAAAAAATCTAAAAATAAATGAAATCAAAATAAAAAAATTAGAATAAAAAACAAATATAAAAAATTAAAAAAACAAATCACTCCATGTCATCAAATCTTGTAATGACAGCTACGTCTCTGATTCCTTCAAGCATCTCTGTAAAGATAGTTCTCTGAGTCTCAGTTGTCAATGTAAAATTGATTTCTTCTTTTACATCTTCAAATGGAAGATTTCCTTCTTCTTTTTTCTCAAATACTTTAATTATATGTATACCAAAAACTGTTTCTACAGGTTCTGAATATTCTCCTGCATTTAGTTTAAATGCTTCTTCTAAAAATACTTGATCAAACGGATCTGCTTTTGTAACATATCCTTGAAGTGATGGACCTTCTAATGCCCCACCTGAAACATCTGCATTCGGCTCTTCTGAATACTGTTTTACTACTTCAATAAAATTTGATTCATCAATATACCCATAAACTAATTTTGCAAATTCAATTGCTTCTTCTTTTGTCCTATTTGATTCACATCTAACAGATTCTTCATGACAAATTATCAAATGATTTACTTTTATAGCTTCAGGTATAACAAAAGTTTCAGAATTATCTTCATAATATTTCTCAATCTCTTCATCTATTAAAGAAACTTGATTAATAACTGAATCATTTATCAATTTTGTAATCAATCTTTCTCTTTTATATATTTCTTCAAGTTCATCAATTGAAATATTTTGTTCTGCTAAGATATCTTCTAAATCTAATAGATTTACACCTGCTTGTTCAGCTAAAATACTTAATGATTCTTTTATTTCTTCACTAGTTACATCGTAACCTCTATCCATAGCTTCCTGAACTAATAATTCTTCATCAATTAATTGATCCATATATTGTTCTTTTGTAATCATCTGTTTTAATTGGGGTGGTAATCTTTCATATCTAACATCTAACTCTTCTATAGATATCGCATTACCATTAACTACTGCCATTAGTGGAACTTCTTCTTCATTTGCAAAGTATTTATTATTTATATTAGCAAAAAAGTTTATCACAGAATTTTTACTGCTTTTAATTTCATTTATTTGCACATATATAAATAATGCACTTGAGAGCAAAAGTAAAACTATTATGGTAACTGCTAAAAGATTCAATAAATTTTTCTTATTTAATCTTACTTCTTTCTTTTTAGGTGTATGTGTTCTATGTGTTGTTCTTGTATGTGTTTCCGCCTTTTTTGAATGATTTTTTTCATGTGCTTTTGGCGGATGCTTTTCTACATTAGTATTAGAATGTGCTTTTTTTCTTGGAATTTTTTTTACTATTTTATTTTTCAATTTAATATCCCCCCATTGAAGATTAGTAATTAAATAGGAAATTGATATTTAAAATTAATGTTTTTATTTTACCATGCATCATATTTTTATTATTTTTCTCTAATAAAATTTTTATTAATTTTAAAACAAAATAAATTAAATAAAAAAGTAAAATATTTATAATTAAGTTTTAATTCATAATACATATGAGTGGAATAGGTCCTTTTTTTAGTGCTGTTTGGAGAGTTATAAGACCACTTATTTCACCAATCTTTAAATTTCTAATTGGAAATGGGTTAAGAGCCATTGGAGCTTCCATTATTGGATTTTTTTCAGCCGGAGTTGGATTATATATTTTAATAACTGCAATAATATTAATTGTATTATTTGGTGCAACATGGGGAATACAAAGTAATAGAAATAATGGTACTGGTGACAATTTCCCAGATCCTGACAATGATGGTATTCTTTCACATGAACCAATATCTTATTTCAAATCATTATTTTGGTGGATAAAACCATTAGAAACACATTTAATCCCATATAAAACTTGTTCTATAGAACAAGAGATACCATGTACAAAAGAAAATATAGATGATTTATGTAATTGTAGAGATAATTGTCAAGATGAAACAACTGCAATTAATTGGCAAAATGAAAGACAATTTGATGATGACCATAATGGTATAGGTAATATTTGTGAAGGTTCCACAGCAATTATATCACCTACGATTCCTGACCCTACAACAATCCCTAATCCTATTACTCCAACACCAATACCTGAACCTCCTGTTGTCCCTTTAGTAAGTGAAACATATGACCAATGCCAACTTATACTTTCAAGTAATCAATATGAAACTATAAGTGATTGTCAACAGGACATAAATAAGCAAGTCTTGAAACATTATTTTGATTTTGATGATGATGGGTTTTTTATAGGTATCAAGCATGATTTTTGTTGTCCAATAAGTATTAATCAAATAGATGGAGATACAAGAGAATATCAAAATAGAAACCAAATAATTACAGGTATTATTTATAATTTTGAAAGTGAACCAACACATATTTTAGATTGTGATGATAAAATTAATGATGATCTTGGAATTTGTCCAACAGATAATCAAGACCCTCAATACAATCCAGATTTAATTGATTGCACAAAGATTCAATATTCTGGATGTTCAAAATGTATAAATCCTTCAGCAATTGAAATACCTGATGATGGTATTGATAATGATTGTGTTGGTGGAGACGAAATGACAGGTAGTGGTGGAGCCGTTGCTCCTACAACTAGTAATGACCAAGATAATGACTTAATCTCTGACTCAGATGACCTGTGTATTGATATTCCAAATGGGGGTTCTATTGGAAGCTGCACAATACAATTATATAAAAATGGAAAATTTTTAGGAAATGTCATAAGAGACATAACATGTAAAGATGACAATGCTTGTTTAGATGGTTATTCCTTTGATACTTCTAATAGTCTTCTTATATCAGATACTGACCCACTTAATAATATTGAAAATCCTAATAGAAATATTATAAAACTTAATGATTATGAAGTTAAAAAAAATGATTTTAAATGTTCTATATATTTTCAAGAATTTAAGAATCAAGATGCAGACTTTGATGGAATTGGAAATATTTGTGATCCTTGTCCACAAGATTATATTGATGCAACACAAACAGATGATAGTGACCATGATGGTATCTGCAAAGAAATATTTAATTTTGGAAAAAAAGTAAATAAGTTATCTACACCAGCACCTTCTTCACTTCATTATGCATCAAGTGGTGGTCAGGATACATGTGTAGATAAACCTAATGGGCCACTTTTAGGATCTTGTATTTCTGGTGATTTTGGAAATTATTTACAAGAATGTGAAATAGATTCAACTTGTGGAAGCGGAGGAGTGTGTGCTAAAAATCAAGAAATACAGGTCTGTGATGGTTCTTCTTTTGGTTCATATGATCTTTCATATAAAGATGCTTATCCACCTGGTTTGACAGGATATTATTGCGACTGGGAAAAATTTAACAAAGAAAATGAAGATTATGAATTAGATGTGGATGAAACACAAATAGATGATGATAATACAAATGGACATAAAGATTTTGATTATCAAGAAAGAGCATGTACAAAACCAAATCCAAAAAATAATAATAATAAAGTTTTACAATGTACTAAAGGCGGGATTTTTACACCTGACCAAAAATACTGGGATAAACCATATAACGGTATGTGCAGTATGTATGATATGGTGTGCATAAGAAATCCTAAAGATGGTGATTCTTATTGTGTTGATCCTATGTTTGACTATACCATCCCTGATTCTACAGTTAATAGTTTTTCATTAAATTCTCTAAAATTTAAAATCAATGAACAAATAGATAGACTCTGGAAAGATGAACTTAAAATGTATGAAAAAATTCATACTGAAATGATTGATAGTGGAAAATATAAAAGAGTAAATTATTATGCTGGAACAACAAATGATCATCTTGAATATCCTAAATTTTATGTACCTCAAAAATCACCATATTATTGTACCTTTGGTGTTGATGATTATTTAGGGAACATACTTGATTTTGAAGATTCATTATTTTATGACAAAAGTACAAAACAATTTAATGCAGATTTAACAAAAATAACAAAAGTTGACGAACAATCAAATTATATGATTGCACTTCTTGGGCAATACACTTGCTATGATAATAAAATTTTCCAATGTAGATATTATAATCAAAAACCATCATTTATGGAAATAATAACTGATTCTTATGGATGTAATATACCTACTTATAATGACAATGGTGTTGAAATCTCTAACCCAAGTTTATTATTTGTACAAAAACCAGATGTACTTGAAGATTTTTGGCTTGTACATACAAATTGATTTCTTTTTATTTTTATATCTAAAATTAATTATTACGCATAAAATATATAAACGTTCAAGACAAAATATTAAGTATGTATGATATTGTAATAGGTAGAAGTAAGAAAGATCTTAAAAAACTAGGAACAAAAGGTTCAATATTTCTTGGAAAACATTATGTAAAAATGGGAAGGACTGAAAGTCTTTCAAACAAAGTCCATCTTGATATTTCTGGAGCACACGTCATTTTTATTTGTGGAAAAAGAGGTGGTGGTAAGTCTTATACTATGGGAGTTATTGCAGAAGGACTTGCTGATCTTGAAGAAGACATTAAAGAAAATTTGGCAATAATCATGCTTGATACCATGGGGATTTACTGGACCATGAAATATGGTAATGATAAAGAAAAAGATCTTCTTGATGAATGGGGATTGAAATCTAAACCACTTCCTATTAGAATTTTTACACCTATTGGTTATTATTATGAATATAAAGAAAAAGGTATTCCTACTGACTACCCATTCGCACTAAAACCTTCAGATCTAGATATTTCAGATTGGATTTTAACCTTTGGAATAGAAAGATATTCTCCAGTTGGTGTTCTACTTGAAAGAGTTACTTTTATATTAAAAAAAACAAAAGGATCTTTTGGTCTTGATGATATGATTGAAGGAATAAAATCAGATACAACAAGTGATCAAAATACAAAAAATGCTGCAGAAAATATGATTAGAAATGTTGAAACTTGGAAATTATTTGATGAGAAAGGAATTGATCTAAACGACCTGGCTAAAGGTGGAGAAGTAAGTGTCCTTGATGTATCTTGTTATGCAACGCAACCAGGTGGATGGCAGATTAAATCATTAGTAGTAGGACTAGTTTCAAGAAAATTATTCATAAATAGAATGCTTGCAAGAAAAGATGAAGAATATGAGGAAGTACACAAATCAATCCATTATTTTTCAGATGATGATACTAATCAAAAACAAGAATTACCATTAATCTGGTTAGTAATTGATGAAGCACATGAATTTTTACCAGTTACAGGAAAAACTGCTGCGTCAGATCCTTTAATTACAATACTTAGAGAAGGAAGACAACCAGGTATTTCATTGATACTTGCAACACAGCAACCAGGAAAAATACATACTGATGTAATGACGCAAAGTGATACAATTATTTCACATAGAATTACCGCTAAATTAGACACAGATGCATTAGGAATGTTAATGCAATCTTATATGAGAGATGGGATGGATAGATACCTAAATGAACTTCCAAGGATAAAAGGATCAGCAATAATTCTTGATGATAATAATGAAAAGATGTATCCTATTCAGATAAGACCTAGATTCACATGGCATGGAGGAAGTAGTCCAACTGCTGTTAAGAAAAAGAAAAAAGCAATTGATCTTGATTTTAAAAAGAAATTATAGATCTTGAATTTGATTTTATTTTTTAAATTTAACCATGTTTTTGATAATTATTATTTTAATATCTTTTTTTATCATTACTTAAAGAATTTTCTAAAAAGAAAATTCTTTTCTATAAGAAAGTGCAAAGCACTTTCTAATTAATGATTATGAAATTTCATGTAAAAATACTCAGTAGTAAAATTCATAGTAATAAAACAAATATATTTTTCTCACACAAAATATATAAAGAATACTTCATAAATAATATACAAAAAAGAGGAAAATTATGCTTGATCTAAAGACACCAATAATAATAGGACGTGGACCTGCTGATGCTAAAAAATATGGGCATCGTGGATGTATTCTCCTTGGGAAAAAATATCAAGATACTGATGTATACAAGAGTGAACTATCAAATCCTGTTTTTATGGATGTTTCTGGTGCACATGTTGTATCAATCTTTGGAAAAAGAGGTGGTGGAAAATCATACACTATGGGTGTCATTGCTGAAGGATTCTCTTTATTAGAGGAAAAGGTTAAAAAAAATCTTTCTGTTATTCTACTAGACACTATGGGAATATATTGGACTATGTCTCATCCTAATGAAACCGATAGAAAGTTATTAGAAGAATATGATTTAATGCCAAGATCAGTAAAATCTAGAATATTCACACCTATTAAATATCATGCAGAGTATAAGAAAAAAGGAATCCCTACAGATTATCCCTTTTCAATAAATCCAGCTGAACTTGATACTGACGACTGGCTTGTTACATTTAAACAAGATAAACATTCACCAATCGGTGTTCTTATTGAAGATGCAATATCTAAATTACAATCTATAAAACAAAAATATACTTTACAAGAAATTGTAAAAGAAATAAGAGACAATAAAGATTTTAGTCATGATAGTAAAATGGAAGCAGTCTCTATGTTTGAAGTTGCTGATAGATGGGGTGTATTTGGAGATATAAGTACAGATCTTAATTTTTTAGCAGCACCTGGTGAAATTACTGTTCTTGATGTATCTTGTTATGCAACAGAACCAGGTGGATGGGACATTAAAACAATGGTTGTTGGCCTTGTATCTAAACATTTATTTGTGTCTCGTATGCTTAAAAGAAAACAAGAAGAATATGATCAACTAAAAGAATCAACGAGTTTTTTTCATGATGGACATAATGTAGATATTAAGAAAAAAGAACATAATGATATGCCACTTGTCTGGCTTGTAATTGATGAAGCACATGAATTTCTTCCAAGAAAAGAAGAAGATGCAAATGCTGCAACTGAACCTCTAAAAATAATAATGAGAGAAGGAAGACAACCAGGAATTTCTTTAATAATTGCAACACAGCAACCTGGAAAGATACATACAGATGTAATGACGCAGTCTGATATGGTTTTATCCCATAGAATCACAGCAAATATTGATACTGAAGCATTATCATTACTTGCTCAAAGTTATAATAGAGATGGACTTATTTCAGCAATGGAAGAACTACCAAGAATAAAAGGAACTGCAGTTGCATTTGATGATGCAAATGAAAAAATACATAAAATAAGAGTTCGACCTAGAATTTCATGGCATGGTGGTGGAAGCCCAAACGCATTAACTATGTTGTGATTTTAATTTTATATATTTCTTTGTTCTACAACTGCATTTGATGCTATTTCATCTGAATTACATAGTGCCTTTAAATCTTCATCTAAAATTTGATTACAACATGCTTCTCTTGCAGTATCTGCTTCCATGCCTGTTTTTTCAAACATATAATTTATATAATCTTTATACTCAAAACCTTCATCATCATAATACTCTCCAGAAGTATCTACTTCACCTAATTCAATATATGAGCACTCTTCTTTTAAACAAGAATTTTTTACATCCAAATCATCTAAATCACTACATCTATGAGGATATTCTTCAATTAAATAATTTTTATATCCAAGTTCAAATATTTTTTCAAGGTAATATATCTGTATTGGATTATAATAATCATCAGAATATCTATGACCATAACCCATTACATCATTTCCACAAGGACTAAATTCATTTTTATATGATTCATCATTAGTAGAATCCCTGGTATGATGTGGAAAACAACCCATATTCCAATTATATTCAGGTTCACCATTTCTATCTAACTCACCTATACGATGACATTTAAATCTATCCTTTGGAAGATGACTCCATATAGGACATACTTTATTTTGATCTACTGGTTTTCTATTTTTAAATGAAGAAGTAGGTATATCAGGATGATAATATGCATTCCAATTTAATATTTCACTTTTTTTAAAATATTTAATTACTTCATTAGAAACTTTAGTTTTCAAAAAATTTGTATGAAAGAATTTAAATGAATGACCTAATTCATGTGTTATTAAAACTTCATTACCTGCATTCCCTATAAATGAATGACCTAATGATAATGTATTCCCACTAATCTCATCTATTTCCCAATTTGAATATCCACCACCATAATAATAATCCGATTTAACTAATTGTATAATTATAACATTTTCTGTTTTAGGACATAATGATGCTATTTCTCTTGTTATTTTATCATTTACTGTTTGGTCACCTAATGAATATGTTGTACTATCTACTCTACAAAAATCATATTTATCATCATCATTTTTAATCATATCTCCTTCTTTTTTTCTTTCACTCCAAATATTTGTTATTTGATATTCATTTGGATAATTAACGAAAGGTTCTTTGATTTTTATATACTCATAAAACCTTTGTACATCCTCTTCAAATTTTGTTTTACCTATTTCTGTTATCCCATAATTACAAGGAACAAATATTATTTGTAATTTTGGTTTAATATTTGAAGGATTAATAAAAGTACACCCACAATTACATTTTTCTTTTTTTGAAGTTCCAATTAAGTGTATTTTATCACCAACCTCATCTCCTTGATAAACCTCACAATCATCACAAGAAGGTGTTGTTGGATCATAATCACAATGATCTAAAATTATATCAGAGTTTATTCCTATCTGAAAAACCCTATTTAATTGTTCATCAGTACAATCTATAATACCATCTTTATCCCAATCAACATCTAAAATTTCATTAAGACGTTCCTTTTTTAATTCTTCATCATTTAAAATAAGAATTTCAATCCAACCTCGTTCCATATCACATTTATAAACTCTATTTTTACCTTTAATTACATCATCATTAGTCTCTAAATTACATTGTAAAAAATAATCATCATTACAAATATACCAATCTCCTTGAACATTATTAAAAGTTTTAGGAGCCAATAAATCTCCTGTTTTAGAACATTTTAATGTCCACATTTCATTAATACATTCAAAATTTAAAAACCCATGCATTTTAAAAATTTCATGAATTCTATCTCCTGTACATTCTCTTGCTTTAAATACTCCATTTTCATTTATACAAACAAATTTTTGATTATTTAATAACTTATATTCAAAATCACATTTTTTTGATTGTTCTAATTCAATTTCTGTAATACATTCTTTCCATTGACCATTACTACAACAATATTCTTTTATTTGTTGATCATTTGATTCACATTTTCTCCAATAACCTTCATAACAAAATAGTTCATTTTCTACTTCTCCTTTTCCAAGTACATTTTCATCATAACACGCAACTAAACTATTATTTGGAAAAATTAAAGAACAAGAACTGACAAAAAATATAACAAATATAAACAGTATAAAAAAATATTTTTTCATCTACATAAAAACATATTTGTATGATATTTAAAGATTATCATAATATTTTTATTTCTACATCTATTATCATTTCATTAGGTGATTTAATATGACATATTCAAAATCTTTTCCAAGGACAACAGATAAATCCACATATCCTATATGGGAAGAAATAAAATTAACTGATGTTGAAGAAACAGAACAAGAAGTCAGAACAAGAAAAGAAAATATCAATCTTATGAAAGAATGTATTACAGATGCAAAAGAAATTATTGAAAATAAAGGATTAAAAGATTATCAGACTGATGTAATTAATATGGCGATTTCTTTATTTGAGAAAAGAGCATCACATGTTGTATATTACAAGGAAGAAAAAGCAAAAGAAAAATTTGATAAAAATATTTAATTAAAAAAAGATTTTATTACTTCCCATAAAGTTCTTTTTGGTGCATTCTTTTTTTTTGTTTCTAATTCAACAAATAATTCTGGATCTGCATTTGTCATACTTGCCATTGATGCAAAAAACATTGTTCCAAAAACAAGTGCAAAAGCAACACCCCATCCTTTATTTATTCCCCATGCCTCAGACTTAGGAATTATCAATAAAGCAGAAATCATAAATCCCATCATGCTTACAGCCATATATCCACCTGATAACGGAGCCATCCTGTATTTTTTCAATTCTTTTTTCTTAGCCATGATCATCAACCTCTTTTATATGATTTTTTAGAAGTCTGAAATATATAAATTTAGTGATTGGTCAAATTTAAATATTAAAAACTAATCTCTACCATTATGGCAGAAGACATCACAGCTCATATTGGATTTATTGGAGGTAGTGGATTAGAGGAACTTATTTCTAAAGAAGATGGTTTTGAAGATGTTAAATCATATTATAATATATTTACACCTGAAGGAAGAATTTCTAAATTAGATGTTGGAACAAAAGATGGTAAAAAAGTATATTTTATATCCAGACATGGAAGAGACAGAGAATATAGTCCAAATAATGTACCGTATAATGCATATATGTGGCTTTTTGCAAATGCAAAAAGAATTGAACCATTTTTAAATGAAAAAGAAGGAATCCCTGAATTATTTAATGCTAGTTACTTAAAAAAATTTCCTCATTTAAAAGATGAAAAAGGAATAGATCTAAGAACAGAAGTTCAACTTGAATTTAAAACAAAAAAAGAAATTGAAAAATATAAAGTTGATCATGTATTTGCATTTTCAGCTACTGGTTCTTATGATGATAAAGTTCCATTAGGTGCATTTATTATTAATGATAGTATTGGAATGGGTGTTGGTGATAGTCCGATTACTCCTTTTGATTTAAAAGATTCTCAACATCCAATTCCTGAATTAGGTATTGAAAAAAAAGGCATTGATTTTTTAAGTGAAGTAGGAACAGAATTAAATTATGAAATACACAATGGTATATATTTAATGAATACAGCAGGTGAAGCATTTGAATCTGCTTGGCAAGTTGCTAATCAACAATATCCCGCAAGAGCTCACGAGGCTTTTATGAAATTTTTTGAAAAAACAAAAGATTCCAAAAAATGGAGAGTAAGAACTGCATATAAAGGTGCAGATTGGTTATTTGATGGAGAATTAACAAAATTATATGATGGATTAAATTACCCTGGTTCAGAACATCTAAAAATTGCTGGAATGCAAGTTGGTATGACTTCATTCAATGAAGCAGCTCTTGCTTCTCAATTAGGAATGAAATATAACTTAATTTCTGCACCTGTAAATTGGGGTGTTGGAATGAACCCTGAAGACTTTAAATTTTCAAAACATTTACTTACTCCTCATTTCGAACAACAATTAGGAGTTCAAAGTGTTGATCTATCTGTAGTTTCTCATGATTTAACTGAAAAAGTTATGGAAGAATATAAACCTTTAATTAAAACATACGCATCAGGAATTATAAAAAACTATCAACCAAATTAATTTAATCAAACCAAACTTATTCCTTTAATCAAGAGTTTTATAGAAAACACCATCAAAAATAATCCTAAAAACCTAATTGTATAAACAAAGTATTTTGATTTTAATAAAGATCTAGACTTGTTTATAAAATGAATAAATATAAAATTTGAAATAACAAATGTTCCTAATTCTAATACAACAAAAAGAAATCCTAATAGGAAACTTTTAGTTCCCAATATTATAGGTACTCCTATAGTTATCCAAAATATATACATATTTGGATTGAGATATTGAGTAATTATCGCCTTTTTGAAAGATTGAGGTTTTACTTTTTTAATACTTATCTCTACTTTCTTATAAACAATATTTTGTATTGCCATATACCCTAAAAACAAACCCCCAAGTAAAGATAGTCCACCAATAAACATATTTGATAAATTAGATAGAAAAAATATTGCTAAAAATATAATTGGTAAATCTGTAACAAAAGGAATTATTGCAACTTTCATACCTTCCTTCTTACCATGCTGCAGTGTTTCAGAAATAATTAATGCCATCAATGGACCAGGAATCATTGCTCCATTTATTCCTAAAATTATTGCTGTAACAAAAATTGATAAATCAACCATATTTAATACCTTAATAAACCTCTAAATAACTCCAATCAAACCCAATCCATTCTTTCCCAGATACAAAGCATACACAAACAATAATCCACCAAGCACTCTCATTGTTAAAATATATTCTCTACTTTTTAGAACTTTCCTTGCTTTACCAACTAATAATACCCATCCTAAATTTATCCCTATTACAACTGTATAAAATGATATTAAAAAAGAACTTTTCATACCTAAATTTGGTGCTTTAATAATAATCGGTGCAGCTATTGAAAACCAAAATATGTATAGATTTGGATTAAGAAGATTTGTTGTTATTCCTTTGATTAATGACTGTGGTTTTACTTTTTTTATATCTATTTTTACTTCTTTTAATTTAAGCATAGTTATTGCAAGATATGTCAAATAACTGCCCCCAATCAATGAAACAATTCCTGTAAACGTTGTAATTTGTGAAAGTCTTGATGTAATGATTATTGCTATAATCATCACAGGAGCATCAGTTATAAGTGGAGCAATAGCAACTTTCATACCCTCTTTTATTCCATGTTGTAATGTCTCAGAAATTATAAGTGCTAAAAGTGGACCAGGAGATATACCTGCAGCTATTCCAAAAATTATACCTGAAACTATTAAAGAAAAATCAAACATAATTAATCCCTTAACATGAATTTTTCAATATTTTTTCTTGCAATTTCTTTTTTCTTTCTATGTTCTTCCAAGAAATTATTTAGTTTATCAATTAATATCTGTTTTAATTCACCAGAAAGTAATTTTCCAGATTTATAATCATTATAGATTTTTTCAAGCTTCTTATCATCTTCCTCAAAGAATGTCAACCATTGATATGAAACATCAATATCTGGATTTCCACCAAATTTTCTATGTTCTTCAAGTGTATCTCCTCCACCCGAAAAAGCATGCTTCATTATCTTCTTTCTTACAGTCTTTGGAGAGTCATCAGTAAATATTGCTGTGCTTTCTGCTGAAGATGACATTTTCCCTTGTGCGCCCATTCCTTGTAATCCTGGAAGGAATCTACAAAGTATTGTTGCAGGTTTATAATACCCTAAACTCTCAGCAACATCTCTTGTCAATCTGAAATGTACATCTTGATCAATTGCACAAGGAATCAAAACTCTTGTCTTTTTCTTCTCCATTACACTTGGAAGAACTGCTGGAACTGACTGCATTGCTGTATAGAATATTATTCCAATATTTTTATCATTTCCAAATCCAAATGTTGATTTTATTGTTGAAAAAGTTATTTTTTTTGCTATTTTACATGCATGAGAATACATGTGTCCTGCATATTCAGTATTTAGGAAAATATGTGTCTTTTTTGGATCAAATCCAAGTGCAATTATATCCAATATATTTTCATACGCCCATTTCTTTGTCTCTGCCAAAGTAAGATTATCTTTTGCCAAAAACTTTTCTTCATCAGGAATCTGAAATAATAATGGTACATCAAATTTATCTTGCAACCATTTTGTAAACATCCATACAAAAAGATGACCCATGTGAACAGGTCCACTTGGTGCTCGTCCAGTATAAAGATAAAACTTATCACCTTTCTTGTAGTCTTTTAGTATCTCATCAAAATACATATGTGAATAGAATATTTTTCTTTTCAAATATGGATGATCTGATTTTACAACTGATTTGAACTCTTTTAATATTTTATTATCCAGTTTTTTTGTACCAAACTGTCTCACTAATTTATCATAATCAATATCTCCTTTTACATCCCATGGAGTCACAATAAAATTATTTGTTTCTTCTACTTCAAAAAGTTCAATTGTTGTTTTTTCACCTGAAATAATTTTTGTATATTTTTTAATATCACTAACAATTTTATCTATATCATTATCACTTATACTAATGTCTGACCATACTAAAAAAAGAACATCTTTTGAATTTTTATCAATCAAAGTTGATTTTCCTGCACCATATAGATGACTGATTAATACTTCTTCTTTTTGTTTTAATAATATATCATCAGGTTTTATTTTCATAGATTTCCCATCCATGTAAATAAAATCTTCACCACCAATTGACAAATCAAATACTAATTTATCATCTAATTTATCAATATCCTGAGCAGACATAATAGTACAATTCTTTAATTCTGTCATAAAAAATAAATCTTTTATTGCAGAATGTTTAGGAATTTCTTTTCCTTTAGCAATTGTTTTTAATTGATATTCTAATGGAAATGATTTATTATAATTCTTAAAAAACATAGAACGTTCTTCAATTTGTTCATTAAATTTATCAAAATTTTTCACAATATATTCTTCTACTTTCTTCTTTTCCTTTTCCAAATCTTTGCTATGTTTATTCTCCAAATTCTTTATAACAATACCATAAAATCTTGAATTTGGAAATTTTAGTGATAATCTTTTAGTTTTAGTTATTTTCATATTGACCTCATTATTATTCATTATTATATAATTCTTTCTTTTCAAATGTCATAATCATAAACTCCGGAACATCATAAGGATCTGTCCAACCATATTTTTTTACAAATTCTTCAGTAAATGGTGGATATTCTGTAAACTTATGAATAAAACTATATTTTTCAAATATATTTTTATAATCTCTTTCTGATCTAATATAAACAGGAATTAAAATATTTTTTTTAAGTTTTATATTTGACATTTCAATATCCTTGTATTTTTCAATTTTTGCAAAATCTATTCCTTTTTTTGAATATTGTTTAATAATCTCTGGATTAAAAACTGCAAAAATTAATATTCCATTTTTATTTAGTAATTCATTAAATATTGAAACATGTTTTTGAATATCATCAATAAATTGAAAGACCATTATTGAAACAATCAAATCAAATTTTTTATTTATATTTTTTAATTTACTCGTGTCTCCTACTAAATAATCTATTTCTTTTGGAGAATTAGATTTTGCAATGTTAATCATTTCATTTGAAATATCCATACCAGTTACTTTAAATCCTAATGAATTTAATTTATTAGAAAATCCGCCTGTTCCACAACCATAATCTAATACTTCATTATTATTTTGTTTAAAATTTTTATTTATTTCTGACAATATTACAGGCCAAGCAATAACAATATTATCTGCTGCACCTGGATCTATTTCATCATCTTTATGAGTATTAAATTTATTTGCTAACTTATCCCAACTTTCTTTCATTTTCTTTCCCCAAATATTGCTATTCCGATTCTTACCATATTAGAACCTTCCTCAATTGCAACTTCATAATCATTTGTCATTCCCATTGATAATATTTCATAATCATATTTATCAAATATTTCTTTCATCATCTTAAAATAAACTCTTGTATCTTCTGCCTCCTTAAAAAACGGAGCCATACACATAAATCCTTTAATATTTATATTTTCAAAATGTTTTATTTGTTCAATAAATTTTTCAACTTCATCTGAAAAAAGTCCATATTTTTGTTCTTGTTTTGCAATATTGACTTGTATTAAAATATCCTGCACCTTATCAATCTGTTTTGCTCTTTTATTTATTTCTTCAACTAATTTTATTGAATCAATTGTTTGTATCAAATCAAATATTTTAACTGCATTTTTTACTTTATTTGTCTGCAGATGACCAATAAACTGATATTTTACATTTTTTTCTTTGAAATAATTAATCAACATATCATATTTTTCAATTGATTCCTGGATCCTATTTTCAGCAATAATTTTTACACCTAGTTCTATTGCCTTTTTTATTTCATCTATTGATTTTCTTTTTGAAACTGCAACCAATTTTACATTACTTGGTAATTTTTCAAATATTTTTTCTAAATTTTTTTTAATCATTTTTGTGCAATCAAGAATAATATTCCTGGACCTATTCTTTCATAATATTTTATATTCATTTTTTCTTGTATTGATTCTCTAATTTTTTTATAATCCCTAAAAAATTCAATACCATGAAATAGAGGTTGTCTATGTGTATGATTAAATGTCATCTTATCTTCTATTTCAATCTTATCAGTCAGATCTAAATAATAAAATAATCCATCTTTCTTTAATATTCGAAATACTTCTTGAATGAATGTTTCAAAATTCTCAACATGATGACCCACAATAGAACATTCAACAATGTCAATAGAATTATCTTCAATTCTTAATTTATTATCTTCTGAAATATCATTTAAATCAAATGGTGGATGAATCTCTAATTGTGGTATGCATTTTTTTGATTCTTTAAGGAATTTTTGATGGATGTCAATCCCAATTATTGAACTTGTATTTGTCAAATATTTAGTATAACCATATGCAGTTTTTCCATCTCCAATTCCAATAGAAACAACTTTTAGATTCTCTTTTTTCTTAATCTGTTCTGAAATTTTCTCTATCAATAAATTTTGTCCAAATTTAATCTGATTTACTTTTCTATTATCTTTTTCAAAATCAAAATTTTTACCAAATTCTAAATTATTCTGAATATTTTGTTCATCAACATGTAATTTTTTTGAATTTTTTATATATTCTAATAAAATTTCTTCTGGAAAAATGTCTTCTAAATTAACATATTCTTCATTTAGCTTTGATAATTTTAGATAATTTGTATAATTCTTGTTCAAAATAAGATAGACATCTCTGACTTGCTTTGCAAAATCTACTGTTTCTATTTTATTATCATCTTTTAATTTCATAAAACATCCCTAATACTAATAATAAAATCTGATACTTCATTTAAACATTTCTCTTCATCTGTGATTTTATCATCTTTAATGTATTTTTCATAGATTTTTGCAATAGCACTTCCTATGATTACTCCATCTGAACCATATCCAATCATCTTTTTTGATATTTTTGTGTCTGATATCCCAAAACCAGTCATTACTGGGATATTTTTTATTGATTTTATCTGTTCAATTTTTTGCTTTGTCAAATTATCTACTACTTCTGCACCTGTAACATTTGATGTCCTCATAAGATATACAAATCCTTTTGCAATGGAAAGGATTTTTTTCATCCTTTCTTCATTTGTATAAGGTGTGATTATGAAAATAAAATACACTTCATTTTCTTCACATGATTTTATAAGATCTCCTGCTTCTTCTAATACAATATCGGGAACAATTATTCCCTGCACATTTCTTTGTTTTAATTCATTAACAAATTTTTCAATTCCATATTGTAATATAACATTATAATAAGTTGTAATAACAATTGGTATATTCTCATTATATTTCCTTATCTTACCAATTGATTTCAAAACATCAATTGGTGTTGTTTTTCCCGCCAATGCCCTTATACATGCTTTCTGAAATGTCTCTCCATCAACTTGTGGATCTGAAAATGGTATCCCTAATTCAAGTATATCTATTCCTGAATCAATCATTTGTTTTATCAGTCTATGTGAAAATTCTTTATCAGGATCCCCATAATAAACATGTGCCATAAATCTGTTCTTTCCAAAAAAATTATCTAGTTTATTCATTTTTACACCTTAATATCTAGCAAATTTATTGCGCTCTGTACATCTTTATCTCCTCTTCCTGAAAAATTCAAAACTACAATCTCATCTTTGTCTAATTTTCCTTCTAATTTTAGAAGATAAGCTATTGCGTGTGATGTTTCAAATGCAGGAAGAATTCCTTCTTCTTTTGACATTATTTGAAATGCAACAAGTACTTCTTCATCTGTTGCATATTCTGTCTTCATTCGTCCTTTATCTTTCAAATAAGATAGTTCTGGTCCCCTTGCAGGATAATTAAGCCCTGTTGCTCTACTTTCTGTCTTTGAATCCATTCCAAATTCATCTTGAAGCATGTATGTCATTGCACCTTGAAAAACACCTGGGCTTCCCTTAAAAAATGCTGCTGCATGTTTTTCATCTACTGCATTTTTTCCTCCACCTTCAACAAATATTAATTCTACTTCCTCATCATCAATGAATTCATAAAATGCACCTAAAGCATTGCTTCCTCCACTTCCACATGCAATTATTTTATTTGGTAGTTTTCCCTCAGATTCCATTATCTGAGATTTTATTTCCTTACCGATTATAGATTGAAAATGTCTAACAATTGTTGGATATGGATGTGGTCCAACTGCAGAACCTATTACATAATGACTTGTTTCATTATTTACAATCCATTCAACTAATGCTTCATCAACTGCATCTTTTAGGACTTGATGTCCACGTGTAACTGGAATGACTTCTCCTCCCAATAATTTTATTCTTTCAGCATTTAATGTCTGTCTTTTAGTATCTTTTAATCCCATGAATACTTTTGTCTTTAATCCAAAAGCATTACCTGCCATTACAGTTGCTACACCTTGCTGTCCTGCTGCAGTTTCAGTAATAAAATGTTTTTTTCCCATTTTTTTTGCAAGTAAAGCCTGACCTATAGTGTTATTTAATTTATGAGAACCACCATGAACAAGATCTTCTCTTTTTAGATAAAGTTTGAATCCAAGTTTTTTAGATAGGTTTTTTGCAAAATAAAGAGGAGTCTCTCTACCTGCAAAATTTTTCAGATAGTATTGAAACTCTTTATTGAAATTTTCATCATCCTTAAATTTAATAAAAGCTTCTTCTAATTCCTCTAATGCAGTATATAATATTTCAGGTACAAACATACCACCAAATTTACCGAATTTACCTAATGATTTCAAAAATTAACACCCCTAATTATTTTTATTATTTCAAAAATTTTATTGTAATCTTTAATTCCTGGTTTTTTCTCAACACCTGAACTTATATCAACCGCGTAAGGATTAATAGATTTTATTATTTTCTCTACATTATCAATATTTAATCCACCAGCAATAAAAAATAATTTGTTGATATCTTTAATTTGTTTATAATTTATTTCAATCCCTGAGCCACCATATTTTCTTTTTGAAAAACTGTCAAAAAGAAAAAAATCAGCACCAATTAATTTCATTTTTAACAATGAGTTCTCATCTTTTATCTTTATAGTTTTAATAATTTTTTTATCAGTGAATTTTTTTATATTTTCAAAATATGAAACATTTTCATCACCATGAATCTGCAATAAATCAAGTCCACATAAATTTGATATATGAACTACATCTTCAAGACTTTTATTTACAAATACTCCAACAAATTGTATTTTTGTTTTTCCAATTTTTAAGATTATATTTCTTGCATTTTCAGGAGTAATATATCTTGGACTTTTTTCATAGAAAATAAACCCAATATAATCTATTTCATTATTTATACAAAATTTTGCATCAGCATAATTTGTTATCCCACATATCTTTATTTTTGGAATCATACAATTAGCTCCATCATTTTATTTTCCATATTCTCACAAGTCATAAGACTAGTTCCAACAAGCACTGCATCTGCATTAGCATATTTGGCCTTCAAAACATCAGGCCTTGAAAATATCCCTGATTCACATACAATAATCTTGTCATCTGGTATAAATCTTGATAGATTGAGAAAATTATTAATATCAATATTAAATGTTTTAAGATCCCTATTATTAATTCCAATAATTTGTGCACCAGCTTCTATTGCTATTTCAATTTCAGTATATGAATGTGTTTCAACTAAACAATCCAAATCCAATGAATCTGCAATTTCTATTAATTTTTTTAATTCATCTTTTGTTAATATTGATGCTATCAACAATATTGCATCTGCTCCATTTGCTTTTGATTCATATATTTGATATTCGTCAAATATGAAATCTTTTCTAAGCACAGGAAGAGGCACAATTTTTTTTATATCCCCAATAAATTTAATATCACCTTGAAAATATTTTTGATCTGTTAGTACAGATATTGCTGAAGCTCCATAATCAAAATAATTTTTTGCAATTTTTTTATGGTCAAAATCTTCTTTTATCAATCCCATTGAAGGAGATACTTTCTTGATTTCTGCAATTAGAGCTATCTTATTTTTTTTAAGACTCTCTTTAAAGCTTGATTTAAAAAAATTACTTTGGGATATTTTTTCTTTTATTATTTCTATTGAAAATTCTTTTTTTCTTTTTTCCAGTTCTCCTTTTTTGTGCTCAATTATTTGATCAAGAATTGTATTAGTTATTTTCATTTGTTTCACCTTCATTTGTTTCTTTGATTAATTGATTTAATTTTTGTAATGCATTGCCTGTTTCAATTGATTTTTCTGCTAATTTAATTCCTTCTTCTATTGAATCTACAATTCCTGAAACATATATTGCTGCCGCTGCATTTAGAACTACAATATCTCTTTTTGGTCCTTTATCACCTTGTAAAATACTTAAAATAATTTGTTTGTTTTCTTGTGGTGTTCCACCTTTAATTTCATTAATACTTCCAGAATATCCATAATTTTCTGGATCTAAATTATAAGTATTTATTTCTCCATCTTTAATTTCAGTAATTTTTGTTTTTGAAAAATTTGAAATTTCATCCATTCCATCTGAATTAACAATTAATGCATGTTTTGTTCCTATTTCTTTTAAGACTTCTGCAATTTTTTCACTCAATGAATTATCATATACCCCTATGACTTGTCTTTTTACATTTGCGGGATTACATAGTGGCCCAAGAAAATTAAATATTGTTCTAAACCCTAATTCTTTTCTTATTTTTCCTACATGTTTAAATGAAGGATGATATATTGGAGCAAACATAAAACAAATCCCTATTTTTTCTAAAATATTTTTATTTTTTTGGGGAGATATGTTTAATTTTACACCTAATGATTCTAAAACATCTGCTGATCCACATTTTGATGAAGCACTTCTATTTCCGTGTTTTGCTACAGGTACTCCTGCTCCTGCTACTACAAAAGAAACTGCAGTAGATATATTGAATGTTCCAGAATTATCTCCACCTGTTCCACATGTATCAACCATATTTTTTACATCAGTGTCAATCATTACTGCCTTGGATCTAATAACATTTAGTGCAAAAATTATTTCTTCATTTGTTGCTCCTTTTATCTGTAATGCTGTTAAAAAAGATGCTACTTGTGATTCTTCTAAACCTCCAGACATTATTTTTTCAAATGCATACTTTGTTTCTAATTCATCTAAATTTTCTTTTTCAACCAATTTTTTTAAGATGTTTTTTATCATCTTTCTCTCACCATCTTGATTATATTCTGAATTAATATTCCACCTTCTGGTGTAAGAATAGATTCTGGATGAAATTGAACACCTTCAACAAAATAATCAATATGGCGTACTCCCATAACTATTCCATCTTTTGTTTTTGAAGAAATTTCAAGAGATTCTGGTATGTCATAGCCAACTTGTGAATGATATCGTCCTCCAAGCATTGGATTGAATATTTTTTCATATATTGTTTTACCATCATGATATATTTTTGAATGTTTTCCATGAATTGGAATTGGTGCCCTATCAATTTTTCCACCAAATGCTTCTACAATACATTCATGTCCAAGACAGATTCCAAAAATAGGAATTTTATCATAAAATTCCAAAACTACTTCTTTACAGATTGGAACTTCTTTTGGAACATAACCACCAGGGGATATTACAATAAGATCTATTTTTTCATCATTTACTATTTTTTTTATTGTATCAATTTTTACATTATTCCTATATACAATTACATTGCAATCATTCTTTTCAAATTCATCAACCAAATTAAAAGTAAATGAATCAAAATTATCAATAAAAAGAATGTTTAGTCTTTTTTCATTATTTGTATCATTCATCAAAACCACCTGTAATTTTTAATGCCTTCATACAAGCCATAGCTTTTTTTGTTGTCTCATCAAATTCTTTTTCAGGAATTGAATCATATACTATCCCTGCACCTGCACGTACATAAGCCACATCGTCTTTTAATACCATAGAACGAATAACTATACATGAATCAATATCTTTTGAAGGTGTGATATAAATTACAGCACCGCCATAAAACCCACGTTTTGTTTTTTCATATTGTCTTATTAATTCCATTGATCTTACTTTTGGTGCACCTGTAAGTGTTCCCATATTCATAGTTGCAAGATATGCATGTAATCCATCAAATTCTTTTTTTAATACACCACTTACATTTGAAACTAAATGCTGTACATGTGAGTATTTTTCAACAACAAATGATTCATCAACAACTCTTGTACCTGGAACTGATACTCTTGCAATATCATTTCTTGCTAAGTCAACAAGCATTGTATGTTCAGCAATTTCTTTTTCATCTGTCTTAATATCAATTTCATACCTAGAATCTAATTCCTTATCTATTTCACCATTAACAATTCCTCTTGGTCTTGTTCCTGCAATTGGTCTAATTTCTACAATTTTTTTATCAGAATCTCCTTCAACCCTTAGATGCATTTCTGGACTTGCACCAATTAAAACTGAAGACCCAAAATTTTCATAGAACATATATGGAGAAGGATTAAGTTTTTTTAGTGTCTTATATATGTCAAAATTTTCTGTATTGATATTTGATTTTAATGTTCTTGAATAAACACATTGAAAAATATCACCTTGATTGATATTTTCTTTTATTTTTTCTACGTTTGTTATAAATTCTTCTTTTGAAACATCAGTTTTTATTTCTTGTTTTATTGATTTTCTTTCACTTAAATTAAATTCTATATCTTCATGAAGAATTTTTTCATAATTTTCTATTTTTTTTAAACATTCATCAAAAAGAGTTTCATGATCATCATCAAGCTTTATTGCATTTGCTACAAAATAAGTCTTTTTTTCTTTATGGTTTACAAAAAATAAATTATCTAAAAAAAAAAATTCATAATCATTTTCATTTATTTCATCAATTTCATTTTTCTTAAGATCTTCAAACTGATCTATAAAATCATAAGATATTGCACCAAATAATCCACCATAACATACAAATGGTTTGAATATTGGCTGGAATTTAAAAGCAAGAGTCCTAATGATATCAATATGTGTCTTAAGATTTAATCTATCATCTTCAGTTACATTTTCTCTTTGTGGTTTTAATTTACCTGAAATACAATCTTCTTCAATTTTTAATTCATCACAAAAAGAAAAATCATCTTTCATGTAATTTAATATTTTTTTTCCTAATTCATTTAATGCCTTTATGTTGAAGTTTTCTCCTTTACCTGTTAATCTTATACAAGGATCTGCACTTCCAATACTATTCTCACCATATTTTTTAACAACTGCTGCAGATTCTAAAAAAATACAATTTTCTTTTCTTCCATAGTCTGTTAGTTTTGCAAAAAATTCTTCTGGATCTATTGCCTTCTCTATTTTTTTATATAGTGGAACAATGCTTCCTAACTTTACCTGTTTTATCAGATTTCTAAAATAATCCGTGTTTCCATTTAAATTAAATTTTTGTCTTGATTGCAATTATATCACCTATTTGTATTTTTATTGAATAATCTTGATTTAGAATTTCCTAAAAAATAAATGAAGACATAGAAATCCTATATTATTGAAAAGTTAATGAGAAAAATACTACAACTGCCAATTGTTTATTAGAGAGGAATCTACCAATAAAACCCTATAATTTTTTATTATATTTCTTTGATTCATGCAGTTTGTAGAAAAAAATCTTATATATAAAGTATGTGTCTTAAATAGATAAATTTATTAAAAATAGTCATTTTATATTAAATTATGTCACAAATAGAACAAAATTTTAGAAATTTTTTAAGTAATAGACCAGAAATAGAGAAATGTTATTCTTCTGGATTAATCAATAGACGTGCATTAGCTAGACATCTAATAAAAAATAAGATAGCTGATAAAAACCAGATGGATGCAATAATTGCAATGCTGCGGCGTTATGATTTTAAAAAAATAAATAAAATCAATCTTGATTGTTTTAATGATGTAATAACTTCAATAAAAGATGGTATTCTTATTATTACATATGAAAAAGACCAAGAATTAATTAAAAAAATAGACAAAATAATCCTTAAAACTAAATCCAATGACACACTAAAAGTAGTTGTTGGCTCAACAAATATTACTTTATTTATTGATAAAAAAAATGAGAATATAATTAAAGAAAATCTAAAAAATTTCAAAATTTTTAGAAAACAAGATAAAATATCAGAAATCAGTCTTATTTTCCCAGAAAGTCCAACTGATACAAAAGGAATTCTCTCAGTAGTCTCAACAGAACTGTTCATTAATGATATTTTAATAAGTGAATTCTTAACTGCAAGTTCTGAATTGTTGATTTATGTTAAAGAAGAATTTGTACTTAAGAGTTATGAAATATTGAAAAGATTGAAAAAATAAAAATAAAAAAATTATTTAGCTATTGGTTTAAACACCACACCAAAAACTTTAGAAAGATATTGAGTATTTTCCATTATTTATTCTGAAGCCTGTCTCCGAGATTCAGGCAATTCCATTTATTTTGTATTTGCATCTCTGACAAAAAAATAAATTAAAAATTGTTATGAAAAATAATTACAAAATATCTTCTAATTGATATGTTGGTAAAACAAAATCAACAATTTTCAACTTTTCTATTCTTTTATCAAATTCAGAAACTATTTTTGTTATTGTTTTATTTCTTTTTCTTTTTAATCTTGATTTTTTAGCATCTATTAATTCTACTGACGCATCTATATAATCCTTAATACTAAATAAAACTTCATCTTCAATCATATCTCTTTGCTCCTTTTCTCTTGGAACATGACCATTTCTTAATTTTTTATGATGTCTCAAAAGATACCATTGTCTTAATATACCAATTCTATCTTCCAGATTTTCCATTAATACTTTAAAATCAGAAAGTTTATCTGGATATTCATTTGATTCAGGTGCTGAATAAAAATAATTGTTATTGTAACCTAATGAAAATAAAGTTGTAAAAAGTGGAAAATCTAATTTATCTATATTTGATGTTGAAAAATGGTTCTTAAGTGAATTAGAATCTGATTTTTTATCAAAAGAAATTAAATATAAGCCCGCTTGTACTTTATATTTTTCAAATAATTTCCCTAAGAAATTTACTGCCTTTATATTCTCATCTACCATTCTAAATTTAGTATTTCCTTTATCCCAACGTGTTAAATGATCAAGATTAAATCCCTCAATTCCTATGTCTAAACGATATAATATTTCTTTATTTGCTGCATATTCTACTTCTTTTTGAAATGACACATAATCATTTGCCCTTGCTTGAAATTTAATTCTAATAGGAACTCCTTCAGAACTTTTCAATTTAGAATTACTTAATAAATCTGCTAAAGTTACAAGTCTTTTAGCACCTTTTTTTTGATCTACTAAAAAATCATCATCAATAAAATCAAAAATTCTATTTTTAGGTTTAATTTTTTGAACTGAAATTATTTCCTCAAAAATTTTTTCATTATTTCTTGTTCTTGTTTTTCTATCATACATTTCCCAAATTTTACAAAAAGAACAACAACCATAACAACCTCTTGAACCAGAAATACTAGTTGAATAAGGATTATCATTTTTCCAAATACTATTTACATATTCTCTTTTAGGAAAAGGCAAATCATCTAAATTTGAGATAAATGGTCTATTATCATTTCTTACTAATTTACCATGTTCATCAACATATGTAATTCCTAATATTTCTTCAAATTCAATCAAATTATTATTTAAATATGCTGTCATTAATTCTAAAAAAGTTTCTTCCCCTTCTTTTCTTACAACATAATCAATATTTGGGTTATGTGCTAAATCTGTTTCAAGATTTCCTAATGTAGCATAACCCCCTAATACAACTAA
Source organism: archaeon (assembly GCA_018671515.1). Lineage (GTDB taxonomy): Archaea > Nanobdellota > Nanobdellia > Woesearchaeales > GW2011-AR15 > JABHHN01. The sequence goes on from JABHHN010000045.1 coordinate 35,683, forward strand.
AGGATTATAATCAGGGATTTTTTTAATTGCACTAGCCAAATCTAATGCTTTATCATAATTTAATTCTGTTGCAGAAATACCTATTATAGGAGCTTTATTTCTATTTATTATTCTTATCTGATTTTCAATTGAATCTTCTAATCCTGTATATTCTCCTGGATGAACTATTCCTACTTTAAAATCTGAATGCGCTTCAACATATGATGCAATATAACCTAGACCCAAAGAAGGATTTGTATTTTTAAAAGTAACTGGATTCAATGCATGTATCAATAATGCGTCATACATAATTAATAAATCAAGAAATAATTAATATACAAATGTTTTTACTATTGAGTAATAATTTGTTTTAAAATCTCAACTGCGACTTCTCTTTTATTAGGATACGCTGCTATTGCAATTTTGATATGAAGACAATTTCCAGCATCTGTTAATTCATATTTATCAACAAGAAATTTATCTTTGTTCAACCTTATATAGAAATGAAGTCCTTCGTCAAGGCGTGATTCTAATTGATCTAAAAGCACCTTTTTATCCCCATTTGAGATTTTAGAAAAAAGCTGTTTTAAAAATTTATTTAGAAGTTTAATTTTCTTTACTTCTAAACTAATCACTCTGATAACTTTTCCATCTGTAACTATTTGTTTTTTTGATTTAGGTTTAACTTTTTCCTTTTCGTCAACATATGGAAACATCTCAATTACTTTATTCTTAATTAGTTCAATATCGTCTGATTCATATGAAAATATTCTTAAATTTACATAATGTGCATGCTTCATCTTGAAATCTTGAAAAATCAATTATTATTAAACTTTATTGGATATTAAATTATTAATTTACAATATAGTGTTCAACTATGCTGCACACAAACCTATGCAAGCCATTTTTGGCTTGCTATGACCAAAATATTAATTAAAATATGTAATTAAATCAAATAAAAAATTCAACTCCTCCTCTATTAAAATATAATTAATATACAAAAACATATACTAGTATCAATAATAGAAACATTTATATATTAGTTTCTTTATTTGTACATATTAAGTAATATTTATTCAGATTTTTAGTATAAAAAAAGAAACATGAAACAAAATAGCGGTAGCCATGCAAAGTTCCTAAGTGAAAAAGACTATAATAGATTGAAATGTGAAATAAAAGAGATTAGAGATATTTTCTTAATCAAAGTCTTATATGAAACTGGTTGTGAACTAAACAAACTAGTAAAAATTAAAGTAAAAGATATTGTTAATGACTCTATTTGTTTTGATGAAAATAATAACAATCAGAGAAAATCATCCATTTCAAAAAACCTTGCTAATAATCTTCAAAAATATATAATTGGAAACTGGTTAAATGAAAATGATTATTTATTTAAGACCAGGCAAAGTGGACATATTTCAACAAAAAGAGTACAACAATTAATTAATGATTATAGTATAAAAGCAGGATTACATAAAATCAATACTCAATTCATAAGATATACACATATTGCTCATGCATATCAAAAAGGCATACAAAATCAGATAATTTCTAAACAAATTGGTCTAACAAAACAAAGAGTATTTCAAATTATCACAGACTTGAATATAACATCAAATTTAGGAGGATATAATAAATTTTTTAATTGAAAATGGAAAATAAAAAAAATAATATCATTTTGATAATAATTGCAAATTTAATATTTGTTACTATATTTTTTTCTCAGACAAGTATTGTAATCTCAGACCCAACATTAAATAATTCTAACACAACTGCTGAAGGAGGAAATTTGACACCACTCAATATTTATTCAAGTCAACAGCAGACAGGAAGATGGCAAGGATTTTTTGGTTCTGTTTCTGGTGGAATAACACTAGATGATGGAAGCAATAATACATTTTATGATTGGGGTTTAGTTGAAGCAAATGGAGAAATTTTAGCAACAAGACAAATTATTACTGATTGGAGTAATATCAATTGTTCAAATCAAACAGAAATATACAAAGAAGAAGAAAGATTAGATATCACTAATGGAAGTATAGATAGTATTAATGAAACATTCACTAACACTGCACACCCAACATTTCAAGTATCAGGGCTTACCATAAGTGATTGTAGAGCAACACGAACATATAGTAATGGAACTGAAGATGCTGCATTTTGGAATGTTATGTTAAATGTAAACTCAACACTTACAGTTTATACCTCTATAATGGATAATGATCAAATAGGATTTAATGAATCATTATATGATTTCCAGCTTTTAGTTCCAGTAAATTGGACATCTGGACAATCAACATATAATATATATATAGAACTTACTTAAACAAAAATTATTTTAATTTTTAAATGCCAAACAACTTATTGTTAAACATAAACAAAAGTAATATAAACTAAATAGTCATCGTTTGAGTAATGAAACACAATATCAATGTAACAACATATCTGATCATTCTTTTTTACCTTTCTCAACTAATTGGATTATTTGTTGTAAATCAAAGTATACAAGATGTAATAAAAGTAGATGGAATTACCCAAGTTCAATATGAAGAAGTAGCAGTTGAAAGACCTGAAACAGAGGGTGCTGAATCTTTTAATTTTATGCTTGGTTCTATTTTTGTTGGAACAATGTTAGTATTAGTCCTAATAAAATTCAGACTTCATAAAGTTTGGAAAATCTGGTTTCTCTTAGCAGTTGGATCCACATTAGCTATTTCACTAAGTATTTTTTTAGATAATAGAATTGCTTATATTATAGGATTTATATTTGCATATTTCAAAATTTTTAGACCAAATGTATATGTACATAATTTTACAGAAGTATTCATGTATTCAGGAATTGCTGTCCTTTTAGTACCTATATTTGATGTATTCTGGATGCTGATGTTACTTTTAGCAATATCTGTTTATGATGCTTTTGCAGTTTGGAAATCAAAGCATATGATAAAAATGGCAAAATTCCAATCAGAAACAAAATTATTTGCAGGATTAAATATCCCATATGAAATTAAAGGACATAAAAAAGGAAAAGTTGTCTCATTAAATTCTCCACCTTTACCAGATCATATGAAAAAAGTAAATATAAAATCTAAAATGAATGCTCATGTCAAACAAGAAGGTAGTGTAAGATCTGCAATTCTTGGTGGAGGGGATATTGCATTCCCATTACTTTTTGCAGGAAGTGTCATGATTGATTTAATAAAATCTGATATTCCGAGAAATCTTGCATTTCTAAAAACTTTGCCAGTGCCTCTTTTTGCAGGATTCGCATTGATATATCTTTTCTGGAGAAGTGAGAAAGGTAAGTTCTATCCAGCAATGCCATTTATTACAGTTGGATGTCTATTAGGATATGGAATTGTATTATTGATTTAAATTTTTTATATAATATACAAATATTTGTTTTTTTTAATTTTATCAAATAATAGTAACCACTATAAATCAATATATTGGTGAAATAAAAAATATCAAAAAAGATAATATCCATTAAACCTAGAATCATTAAATTGAAATTTGGTTAATAATTGAAATGAAGAATTACGTTTTAATTCTTTTTCTCCAAAAGGTATATCAATAAATCTTGAAGGTGTAGTATACCCCATACCATTCATAATTGTTCCATCAGAAAAATATAATATATCTGATAATTTAAATTTTGTAGCTAAACCATCTAAATTGGGTTTAAAAAAACCTGAAAATGAAAAATCATTTTCAATTGGATTTTTATAATCAACAAAACCAATTGAAATATCTTCACTTAATGGTTTATTATTTTTATCATAAACAGTTACAACTAATTCATTTTTTTCTGGAGCATATATAGTATTATCATGAGTATATTTTTTTACATTTTTTAATACTGGAATTTGATCTTCAAAACGCATATGTGTATCCCATAATTCACATATAACTAAATCAATAAAAACCCTTTTATCAAGATTATAAAATTCTTTTGAGGGCTTATATTTTTTTGCATCTTCTTTATGAATTTCTAAATGTTGTGTATACCCTTCAAATCCTCTAGAATATAATTTTGTATTTCTTCCTTTATTTTTTATTTTTTTAAAACCCAATTCATTTGTAATTTTTTCAACTAAAAAAATATTTTCTTTAATATGATCAACTAAAGAAACATAACCAACTCCTTGTTGAAGTGCAGTATAACCTAAAATACCTGTTCCTGTTCCCAAGTCAACTAATCTTAAATTCTTCAACTCTTCCTTTGAATATGTATCTAATGTATTTTTAATAGATTTTTGTAAAGTCAAAGTTCTATCAATATCTGTCAAACAAGCTACACTTAATGATACATTAGAAATTAAATTTGGATTTTGGCTCAAAGACTCTGAAACTAAATTAGGCTAATATGAAACCCTTGTTATTCTGATTATTATCAGAATAACTTTTTTGTTCAATCTTATCAATCGATCTATATTAAATGCAATTACTCTTGTCAGAAATTCTACTTTTTGAGTTTTATGATGTCTAGATTTGATAC
>JABHHN010000046.1 GCA_018671515.1 archaeon
AGTATCAAATCTAGACATCATAAAACTCAAAAAGTAGAATTTCTGACAAGAGTAATTGCATTTAATATAGATCGATTGATAAGATTGAACAAAAAAGTTATTCTGATAATAATCAGAATAACAAGGGTTTCATATTAGCCATATTTCTAGTAACATTTTTAAATCCACAAATAATGTCTATTAAGTATAAAAGGGGTTGATTACAACTTATAATTATTTTTGAAATTTTAAGTTGGGTGGATGGGGGAGATTAATTTATGAGTAAACTTACATTAGATTTATTATTAAAAGAATTTGAAGGTCAATATGAGCAAGTGGATTCTGTAGAAAATTTAGAAGAAAGTAATAAAAATTATTTAGTTTATACACCTAGTGATACTGGAGAAGGTAAATTAAGAGTTGTAGTATCATTAGAAGAAACACCATTTACTCCAAAAATAAATAGAAAAAATGTAAGTGTGAATGTGAATGATTTAGTAGAATTTCCAGGCATTTTTAGATATGGCAAAGAACATACAGGTTTTGGTTTAACAGTTGAATTTGATACTTTTTATCCCTCAATTTCTGATTCTGATGAAATATATGAATTAAAACCTGAAACTGATTTAGATACATGGCTAGGAACAAATATTGGACGGGACGCAATAATTGGAAGACAAGTGTATAATGAGCTAGAATTAGTGAAATTAAATAAAAAAGGAAGAACTACATTTTTACCTTATTTACCATCTATGATTGCTTTTCAGGACCAAGATAAACAATTTGGTGAAGATATAATAAATATTGATTTTACTATGCTTGAAAGGTCTTGGAATAGAAAAGGAATTAGTACTGATTTGCAACATTCTCCAATGACTCGAATGATGCAGAATTTAGAAGTTATGGTTGGGAATAGGATTAAAAATGAAAGTAGAGAAAAAATTCATGGATTTTTAAGCATTGGTGAGAGAGGAAGAGAATATGGTTCTGCAATGAATATGATTTTTGGAGAATTTGCATATGGTAGCTCAAGGGCAGCAGGTAGTGCACAAATTGGAGAAGTAGATAAAATATTTACAGCAAGTGAGTATTCAAAAGGAAAGATGCATGAACTTTCAAAATCATTTTGGGATGATTTTAAATCAGGACAAACTGTATATGTTATGGATGACTTGAAAGCTACTGGGGGAACAAGTCAAGGAATGGCAAGACATGTTATTAGACATGGTGGAATTCCTGTTTTAGTTACAGGAATAAAATTAGGATATCAGGAAAGTATTACAATGGAATATGTAGTTATTGATAATTCTGGTGAAAGAGAAGTTTATTTTATAACACCTGTAGATGGAGATGCAGAAAAGAATGGATATTCATATGTTGATATTGAAGACCATAAAACTGGAAAACCTTATTTAATAAATGAAGGACAACCAGATGAAAAGCCAGTTGTTAGGACTATTAATAATATAGAAGAATTAGGTAAGGTAATAGATCATAATGTAGTTGAAGAAATATCACCATATGTTATTGAAAGTAAATCACAAACTGTAAAGCATAAAGTCAAACATGATGGACATATGCATTCTCTTTACAGACCTGTCTAATTCCAAAAGCTTATTAATTCTTTTTTTTATTCTTTTTCATTATGATACTTGTAGATGTACACACACACTTAGATTTCTTTGATGAAAGTGAACTAGATTCATTAATTGAAAGGGCAAAAAACGTAGGCCTTAAATCAATAATTACACAAGGTACTAATCCAGAATCTAATAGAAATTCATTAGAGATTTCTAAAAAATATGATGTTGTAAAACTAGCTATGGGGATTTATCCAGATGAAGCAATGAAATTATCAGATGAAAAAATAAATGATGAAATAAAATTTATTCAGGACAATAAAAAAAACATCATTGCAATTGGTGAAGTGGGTCTTGACTACAAAGGAGAAAAGACTGAAGAGGATATAAAAAAACAAAAACACGTTTTTTTAGAAATGATAAACATTGCAAAGAAATTAAAGATTCCAGTAATAGTTCATTCAAGAAATGCTGAAAAAGATTGTATTGAAATGTTAGAAGAATCTAAACATAACAAAATAATAATGCATTGTTTTGGAGGGAATCATAAATTAGTTGAAAAAATAAGACAATTAGGTTGGAGTTTTTCAGTTCCAACTAATTGTGTAAGAAATGAACATTTTCAGAAATTAATAAAAGAAACACCAATAAAACAACTTCTGAGTGAAACAGATGCACCATATTTAAGTCCTTTTAAAGATAAGAGAAATGAACCCTCTTACATAATTGAAACAATAAAAATCATGGCAAAATTAAAAGAACTTGATGAAACTGAAACAGCTAATATGATATATAAGAATTATCAAGATATGTTCTTATAAAGTTTTTAATTAGACTAACTTTATTTTTTTTTTTTGAAATATATTCTCACCCTAAAGAGTTCACATAGCTTGCCTTTGGCAAGCAATCCCTTATCAAAGCAAAGCTTTGATTATGTGGAACAAATATTTTAACAAAAAACTTTCATCAAAACATAACCCTAATAATAAAATAAATTAATACCTTTCTAACCACAACTATTAAATACATATTCTATCTTTATAATAAATTATGAAGACAGTAATTCTTTCACTTGGTGGGTCAATGATTGTCCCAAAGGATGTAGATTATTATTATTTAAGAGAATTCAAGAATTTTATAATAAGATTATTAGATGAAGGATATAAATTTGTAATTGTATGTGGTGGTGGAAAAACATCATCAAATTATATGTATGCTGCTAATCGTGTTTCTGAAAATAATAATGAAGATTTAGATTGGATAGGTGTTCAATCATCAAGATTAAATGCAGAATTAGTTAGGGTTATTTTTGGTCCGCTTGCATATGAAAAAGTAGTAATTGATCCAACTCAAAAAATAACAACTAAAAAACCAATAATTGTTGGAGCAGGATGGAAACCAGGATGGAGTACAGATTATGTTGCAGTTAAATTGGCAGAGAAATTAAAAGCAGATGAATTAGTCAATCTTACAAATATAGATTATGTTTACACAAAAGATCCAAATAAATTTCCAGATGCAAAAAAAGTATATGAAACAACATGGGCAAAATATAGAAAAATGATTTCTTCAAAATGGTCACCTAGACTTTCAACTCCATTTGATCCGATTGCAAGTGAACTAGCACAAAAAATTAAATTAAAAGTTGCAATAATAAATGGAAAGTATCTTACACATGTTTCATCTTATCTTAAAGGAGAAACATTTGATGGTACATTAATAAAATAATAAATATTACATCTTAACAAGATAATTTTTATATTAATCCTAATTCTAGAATATTTGACCAACGAAAGCCGGTGAAGACGAAACGGAGTAGTCCCTCATTGTGGGATAAAGAGAGTTAGCTGAGGCCGTTAATGGTTTTTATTTTGATTTTTCTCTTATCTTTTTTATTGTTTTTTTAGAAAAATAATCTCTTAACCAAGGAAAAATATTTGAAATAATAATTACTATTTTGATTAAATATGGTGCATAAACATATTCTTTATTTTTTTTAATTCCTTTTATTATTTTAGTTGCTATATAATAAGGTGAATATGTAAAAAATTTATTATAAAACCATCCATGTTTTATGAGATTACCATAGTTTTTACCAAAATTTGTATTTTTTGCAGGTCCAGGAATTGCACACATAATTTTTAAATTTTTATCATATAATTCTATTTGAAGGCATTTAGTAAATGAAGTTATTGCTTTTTTAGAAGAACTATAAGCACTCATATAAGGAACGTCTAAAAATCCAGCTGGAGAAGAAATATTGATTATATATTTCATTTTATTAAAATCAGTAGTTTTTAGGAATTTATGTGTCAATTGAACAACAGACAAATAATTAATATTTGCAATGAATTCAAATTCATCGTATGTTCTATCATTAAAAAACCCTTTTGCTCCTGCTCCTGCATTATTGATTAGGATATCTATTTCTTTTAAAATATCATTTGGGATTTTTTGAATATTTTTTTTATTAGTAAGATCACATTTAATTGCTTTCACATTAGTTTCATATTGGTTTTCAATTTTATTTTTTAATTTTTTTAATCCTTCTTTATTAATGTCGAGCAGAACTAGTGAGGAACCTAATTTTGCAAATTCTAATGATAATGCTTTACCAATTCCAGATGCTGCTCCTGTAATAAGTATTGTTTTTTTATTTAGATCTTTCATTTTTATACCAATTAATTATATCTTCAATTGTTTTTGTTAAAGGATATTTAAATTCAAATCCTAAATCTTTAATTTTTTTGTTTGAAAATTCTTTATTAGCTGTTGCACTCTCTAGTGCAGCAATATTAATTTTAGAATTTACAAATATTTTTTCAATTATAAAAACAAAAGGTTTTAATAAATCAATTAAAATTTTTGGGATTTTTAATATTATTTTTTTTCTTTTTAAAGATTTAAAAAATAAGCTTACTAATTTGGACATAGATATTCTTTGATTGGAAATAATGTATCTTTCTTTATTTTTTCCATGTTTTAATAAAAAGTAAAAAGCTTCTGCACAATCTCTTACATCAATAGTACTCTGTATAGGATTGGTTACTAAAATTATTGGTAACAAATTAAATATTTTTAAAACTTTTATTACTCTTTCATCTCCTGGACCAAGTATTACACTTGGACATCCAATGACATAATTTAGTGAATCTGCAATTTGGTGTAATTTTTTTTCAGCAATTGTTTTAGATTTAGTATAATGATTTATAAATGGATTATTTTCATCCTGGAAATTTCTTTCATCAGATAATAATCCTTTTTCCCCAGTTATGTTTATTGCAGAAATTGAACTAACGTAAACAAATCTTTTAATTTTATATTTTTTACATGCTTCAATTAAATTAATTGTACCATTAACATTAACTTTATACATTTTATTTTTGTCCTTTGATTTAAAAGAAACTAGTGCAGCATTATGAATAACATAATCCACATTATTGAGATATTTGAATTTTTTTTCAGTTAATAAATTAGAAGAGATAAAAGATACTCTAGAATCATTTAAAACATTATGATATAATTTTTTTATATTAGATCTTGAAATAATTTTTATTTTGGAATTTTTATCATTTTTTAAAATTTCATTAACAATGAATTGTCCTAAAAATCCCAATCCACCAGTTATTGCATAATTTGTCATTTTATCAAACAATGATGATTCATTTAAATTTTTATTTCTAGTTTTATATTTTTCATTCACAAATTATTTAAACATTAATTCTTTAAAATAATTCTAATGCAAAAAAGAGGTATTACTCAACTAGATTGGGCACTTAGTCTAGCAATATTTATTTTATTTATTGCATGGTTTTTTATTTTCATACAACCAAATCTAACTCATGGTCTAAATAAAGATGTTTTAGCATCAATTATTGAAACAAAATTTGTTAATAATTTTACATGGACATTAAAAAAAATGCCCATATTTATCTACACAGAAGATATTACACAAAATAAACCAATAATTTTAAATTTTACAGAGAGCTTTACAGATTTTAAATTTTTAGATAATCAGGATTTTGTATCTGATAATAATGAATTATTATTAGTAGCTGATATAACAACGAGCCCAAAAACATTGTGGCTTGTCAGTGGTGGGAATTATTCAGTAGAACATCAAATAAAAGATTTGATTGTGTCATCAAATTGGGTGACAACATCCAAAAATATGAGTATTAATTTTGATGATTCAATATTTGATATATTATCATATGATTCGCAACAGAGATTTAATGATGCAGAAATATACATTAATGATATAATTTATGAACCAGAAAATGTAACGTTTAATGATAGCAGACTTGTTGGGATATACAGAGCGGATTCACAATCAATTAATCATTCTACTTTTGTCTATTCAGAAAATACATTTATAGAAGTATTAGTAAAACAAAATGATCCAAGTACAAATATATCATATAAGGGTAGCATTGAACTGAACAATTATTCAAATTATTATACCTCAAATTTGAAGTTTGGTGAATTTAATTCAACAACAGAATTAATAAATATTAATTATACAGGTGATTACATAACATTTTATGGGGATGATGCATTATCATTTGATTTTGGTAAAAATACTACAATAAATATTAATCATTATAATAAGACAATATCTTTTGATTATGAGTTTTTATTTCTTAATGATTCAAGATATTCAATTGAGTTTCATCAAGGAAATTATGAGAATTATTCACGTAATGATTATAGTGTAAGATATGGAATTATCGAAGAAATAGAAGGTTTATCTCTTGATTTACTAGAAAATATAGATTATGAAACATATAAGACTTTATGGAAATATCCCAAAGAGAGAAATTTTGTAGTTACTATAACAAACTCAACATTGGCTAATAGATATAATGAAACAAAACCAATATTTAATTTTGGACCAAATATTACAAGTAATGCAGCAGTAGTTTATTCAAAAGATTTAAGTTCATATTATCTTACTTCTGATTTTGAGCTTGTGCCTATTGTGATTAACATAAGGGTGTGGTAGAAAATGAAAAAAAAATCATATTTAAAGACGATTGAAGTTGTTCTAGCTGCAATAATTACCACAATATTTATGCTTTATATAATGCCACAATTTACAGGTTCTGAAAATAGAGAAAAAAATTTATTAGTATTAAAAGACATAAAGACTGATGATAGTTTTAGAGGATATGTACTTGCAAATGAAGGGTGTACATATTCAAATGAAAACACAGCAATAAACACAGTCATTGAAAATTATCTACCTTATGCATATGATTATGTTGTATGTATCAATGATAAATATCAAGATTTTGAAGGTGAGAGATTATTTGTAGATACTTATTATATGAGTGCTAATCTTACAGTATTTCGTCCAAAGACAGTTAGATTATATTATTGGATTGATGATAGTTAAAATTTGCAAATAAATCATTTAAAAATTATTTTCTAAAACAAAAATCATTATAAATTCAGCCATATCTCCATTTTCTATGCTTAAAAATAGAATTGATCATGCACAGGATGCTTATCATAGAAGAGATCTTAAAGGAACAAAAGAGGCTCATACTAAAAAGGCAATCCATGCTTCAATGGAAGAGCATCAAAAATCAACTGGAAAATATTTAGGTGATTGGGTTTATGGTGCACTTGATGGAATAATCACAACATTTGCAGTTGTCAGTGGAGTTGCAGGAGCACATCTTTCTTCAGCAATAGTTTTGATACTTGGTTTTGCAAATCTTTTAGCAGATGGACTTTCAATGGGTGTTGGAAATTATATTTCATCTAAATCAGAACTTGAATACATAAGACGTGAGAGAAGACGTGAAGAATGGGAAATTGAACATTATCCTGAAGGAGAGACAGAAGAGATACGGGCAATTTATAAGAAAAAAGGTTTTAAGGGAAAAGATTTAGATAGGGTTGTAAAAGTCATTACATCTGATAAAAAAGTATGGGTAGATACCATGATGTTTGATGAATTAGGTCTTGTTGAAGAAGATAAGACACCATTTAAGAGTGGAGTGGCAACATTTGTTGCATTTTTGATAGCAGGATTTGTTCCTTTGATTGCATATGTAGTGTCATATTTCATTCCAGGATTACTTAGTAATGCATATTATATTTCTATTGTTTTTACTGCAATAATATTGTTCATTGTTGGTGCACTAAGACATAAATTAACAGGACAGAGTTTTATAAAATCAGGTATGGAGATGTTAATCATAGGTGGACTCGCTGCATCAGTATCATACCTTGTAGGTTTCTTATTGCAAGGATTAGCATGAAACAAAAGAGTAAGGCATTGTTTTGGGTTTTAGTATTTTCTTTTTTTTGGTCATTTTCAATTGTAATTGTAAAAAGTTTATTGATTAAAAAATTAAATGCATTTACAATATTATTTCAATCTCAAATGGTAGTTGTTATTTTATCAAGTATTTTTTTATTTTTCAAAAAAGAAAAATTCAAAACAATTACAAAAAAATCATTGCCTTGGCTCTTATCATTTGGTACTATTGGAAGTGGTATAGGTATTGGGGTTTCTTATATTGGACTTAGTTTGTCCACTTCAGTAAATTATGGTTTTATAATAAAAACTTCAGCTATTTTTACAGTAATAATTGCACATTTTTGGCACAATGATGAAAAAATTAATTTAAGAAAAATAATTACCTCAATTACATTTTTATTTGGAATTTATCTTATTTCAACTAATGGGAAATTAATAGTTCCAAAAATTGGAGATTTACTGATTTTATTTGGTGCAATGATACTTGGATTTAGTAATAATATTGTAAAAATTTTAGTAAAATACAAAGTAGATTCTTATGTAATGGTCTTTTTTAGGGTTCTTGGAGGGCTAATAATAAGTGTATTTTTTTTAATTATATTTCAAAACCCTTTTTTTTCACCTGAATTTTTTTCATTTTTATTTTTAAATGGAATTTCAATAGCTTTACTTATGTATGCAACTAATAAAACAATTGAATATAGTTCTCCATCTTATCTTTCAATGATGTCAATGATAGTTCCTGTAATTGTCACTGTTTTTGGAGTGACTATATTTGGAGAGACAATAGGCATCTATCAGATTGTAGGTGGAGTTATAATTATTGTATCTGGGATAGTATTGGAAAAAAGAAGAGTTAAGATTTGAAAAATGGTAAAATTTTTACCAAATAAATGGTAAAATATATAAATGAATTAAAATATATACTAAAAATATGGTAAAATTAGAAATTTTATTTAAAGAGAAAAAAATATCAAGAGTAAAGGAAACTGAACTAGAGAGATATATTAATTTTTATAAACAATCTTATTTGGATAATTTAAACCATTGTGAATTAAATAAAAATTTATACCCAAGGTGGAGTATAATTTCTGGATATTATGCTATGCATGATGTTTCCAAACTATTTTTAGTTAGCAATTTTAGATTTAAAATAGAAAGACAAGTTCATGCGACAACAATTAAAGTTTTAAGAGAAGTTCTAAAAGATAAAGAAATTTTAGATTTGATAGAAGAAAGTTATGAAAGTTTTCAAAGTTTGGCAAATGATTTATCAGATGCAAAAAATGAGAGAGTAAAAGTTCAATATTATACAGGGTCAGATTTTATGAAAGATAAATATATTAGGCAATCAAAAGAGTTTTTTTATAATTTAGTAAAACCATATGTTGAAAAAATTTTAAAAATGATAAATAATAAAGAGGATATAAATGATTCTTGATTTATTTAATTTAGATATTGGTAAAATCTTGACATTATATTCAATTAGTCCAGGTTCAAGATATACCAGAAATGAATTAAAGGAGAAAACAAATCTATTTAATGTTTCTTTGGATAAATCACTAAGCATATTATTAACTAATAAAATTTTAATTAAAGAAAAAAGATTTTATGCTATTAATTTTAATAATGAGAATGCAAAAATTATTTTGAATTTAATAAAATTAGAGTATTTAAAGTTTAAAGAAATTCCTTTAAACGTTTTTTATATAATCTTTGAGTTATCTTATTTATTTTCTAAAGAAAAAGAAATTTATAATGTATTTCTTTTTGGATCATATTCTAAATTAATTTATACTGAAAAATCAGATATAGATATTGCAATTTTTCTAAAAAATAATAATACAAAAACAATTAAAAAAATAAAACAAAAAATAAAAAAAATAGAAAAAAAGAGTAGTAAAATAATAGAATTACATTTTTATGAACAGAAAGATTTAAATCAAAATGATAAATTAATAAAAGAAATTAAAAAGAATGGTGTGTCTTTTTTTTAGATTTAAATTAAATTATCTATTTTATCAATTTCTTCCCAAATCCATTTTGAAGAATCCTTTACCAAGTTCATCAAATATTTATCAAAATCACCTTTGATTTTTTTATTTGCAAAAAAAGATCCAACTAAAAATGCCCAAGGAAGCATGAACAATAAAACTTCTCTTTTGTTTAATTTTTCATTAGACAATTTATTCCATTCATTTATTGCTTCATCAATATTCTTATGTATAATTTCAAAATAATTCCAAAAAAATGAACCTATTTGGTAAACTGATGGTGCATATAAAAAACTTGGATCAAGAAACCACACAACATTATTTTTATCAAATAATATATTGCTTATATTGGTATCTTGATGAACTAATATATATTCATTTTTTGAAATTTTATTGAACATTTCATCATTGATTGTTCTTTTTTGATATTCTACAATTTCTTTATCAAAATGAAAATTATTTACAATATTATTTTTGATATAATCAAAATTAGGAGTGGCTATTTCTATTTTTTTATCATCAATACTTTTGGTGAGCTCAATTAATTTTTTATGGAGTTCATATGTTGATTTTAAGAGATTCATTAATTGAGGTGATTCAAATTTATTTACATCACAATGTTCTGCATCAATATATGAAAGAACTTGAAAGTTGACATTCTTATTATTATAATTGAAGTTTCCAAAATCAAAACTTTTCTGAACTTTTGTTCCTACTTCATATAATTTATTTAGTAGGATATGTGAATTATTGTATTCATCTGTTTTTATTTCTTCACTAAAATTAAGTTTGATTATTTTGTCTTTTAATCTATATACAGTTCCATTTTCTCCTTTTCCTAATGGTTTTGAATTTGAATCAAGAAACTCTTTTGCAATTTTGATATATTTTGAATCCATTTAATTTATATGAATATTTATTGTATATAAAATTTATACTTTTTTTTACATTTCTAGGAAAAAAGATGAAATCTTTTTTCTCTTTCATATGCAAGTTCTAAAGAACTTGCTATAATGGACCGATTGGTCGAAATGTAATAAAAAGTAAATACAAATTAAAAAAATTTAAGAGAAATAATATAATCATCATTTGTAAATATTTTTTCTATGACCAATTTTTATAACAAGAACTGATAATTGATTTTTATTTAAATCAATAATTATTCTATAATTTCCTACTCTAAATTTATAACTTTTTTCTCCGACAAGTCTGACTAAATAATGTTCAGGTCTAATCCTTAATTTTTCTAAAGCTTTTATTATTTTTTCTCTGTCTTTAGAATTAAGTTTATCTAAATATTTTTCAACATTTTTTGCAAGAATAATTTCATACACTTAGAAAACCTATTTTATATTATATTTCTTTTTTAAATCTGTCAAAGTTGTAAATTTACCTAGTGAAATTTCATGTCTTGATTTTGCAATGTCTTTTTTAGTTTGTTCAGACAATTCTTTAGTGTCTTCAATAACATTCCAAATTACTTCTTCATAGGTTTCTCTAGAAAACAGTTTCATCTTATTAAGTTCCTTTTGCAAATCATGACTTATTTGTATAGTTGTTGATGCCATAGTAAACTATAATTCATTATAATTTATAAAATTTTCTTTTCTTAAGATTGTGCTTTAATGATTTATTTAGGCAGATTACATCTGCCCATTCTCATATGCAAGTTCCAAAAACGGAACTTGCTATAATAGACCGAAGGTCGAATTAGGATGAAAAAAGAGTAGAAAATATACAAGAAAAATAATTAAAAATTCTATCCTTTAATTACACCAATAGGTTTCAATCTTGAAACTGGTCTTGATATACCTGCGTTTTTCATGACATCAACTACTTCATCAACATTTTTGTAAACACCTGGTGCTTCTTCAGAAATTCCTCTCCAGGAAGCAGATTTTACAGTTATATTTTGTTTAGATAAATCATTTTTTACAGTCTCAGCCCGAAATTCTTTATTTGCCTGGTTTCTTGACATTACACGTCCAGCACCATGAACTGAACTTCCAAAAGTCTCATCCATTCCTTTTTCTGTTCCAACTAAAATCCAGCTTGATGTACCCATACTTCCAGGAATCATTACTGGTTGTCCTACATCTCTGTATTTTTCTGGAACATCAACATGGTGTTTAGGGAATGCTCTTGTTGCACCTTTTCTATGAACGATTATATTTCTTTTCTTTCCTTCAATTTCGTGTGATTCAATTTTTCCAATATTATGTGCAACATCGTAAAGTGTTTTTAATTTTGTTTCCTGTCCAAAAATAGTCTTGAATCCTTCTTTTACATGATGACCAATCATATGTCTATTTGCCCATGCATAATTTCCAGCACAATTCATTGCAGCAAAATATTCTTGTCCAAGATTAGATTTATATGGTGCATAAATTAAATCTTTTTCAGGAAGAGAAGCCATTATATCTGGAAAATGATCTTCCATTTTTCTTAAATAATCTGAACATATTTGATGACCAAAACCACGACTTCCACAATGAATCATTACAATTACTTGGTCTTTTTTAGTGATGCCGAATTTTTTGGCAACTTGTGCATCATATATCTGATCAACATATTGTATTTCTAAAAAATGATTTCCTGCACCCAATGTTCCAAGTTGTCCTAATCCTCTTCCTCTTGCTTTTGCAGATACTTTTTTTGGATCTGCACCAGGGAGCTTTCCATTTGATTCACAATTATCAAGGTCTTCCTGTACACCATATCCATTGTTTACACACCACTCTGCACCATTTATCATTACTTCATCAAGTTGGTCCTGTGTTAATCTTAATTGTGATTTTTTACCTACACCACATGGAACTCTTTTAAATAATTCATCTAATACTTCATCAATTTTTGGTTCAACTTCTTCTTTTGTTAAATTTGTAGTTAGGACTCGTACACCACAATTGATATCAAAACCAATACCACCAGGAGTAATAATTCCAGTATCACTGTCAAATGCAGCTACACCACCAATTGAAAAACCATAACCTTGATGTGCATCACTAAGCATGATTGATGCCTTAAGGATTCCTGGTAGAGTTGCAACATTTTTACCTTGATCGATGCATCTATCTTTTTTCATCTTATCCATTAATTTATCAGAAGCATAGATGTGGACTGGAACATTCATATCTCCTTCCTTATCTACTTTAAACATGTAATCATTAACTTTTTTTACCTTTTTTTCATCCATTATAAGCACCTAAATAATACAAAATTAGAATTTATTTTAAAATTGTTTGATTTTTTAAAAAAACTAAAAATCAATATAAACAATTATTCATTCATAATTACAATGTATGATCCAATTGGAAAAATTCTGATGAACTGGAGAATTAAAAAAGTTCTTCCACAAATCAATGAAAATCATTTAGATATAGGATGTGGTTCTAATAAACTATCAAAAAAGTACAAGATAAAAAATAAAGAAGCAATATCAATTGGAATTGATGTTCATCCATGGAAAAATGTTGATAAAATCATAAAAGATTCTTCTAATCTTTCATATGATGATAATTATTTTGACACTATAACTATTGTAGCATCATTGAATCATATAATAAATAGACATGAAACATTAAAAGAATGCAATAGATTGCTAAAGGATGATGGAAGATTAATAATTACTATGATTCCACAAAAATTTTGAAAAATTTGGCACAAATTAAGAAAAAATTATGATTTAGATCAAAAGATTAGAAAAATGAAATTTGGAGAAGTCTATGGTTTGAATTCAGCACAGATAAAATCATTATTAAAATCTTCAGGATTTGAATTAATCAATAGAAAAAGATTCATGTTTGGTATGAATAATTTGTATGTTGCATCAAAGATTCATTAAAAAAAATATATGTAAAATTAATGATTATTTCTTGGAACCTGTCCTGGAAATGGACCATAGAAATATTCTGCTTCGATTTTTTGTGCAACATCAATGACTTTATTTGTTTCTTTTTTAGATACTAAATCTTGTGAATATGCATTAACAAGAAGCGTAAAGTTTCTTAATTGAACTTTAGCCTCATCTGCTTCTTCACCTTCAATAATTTTATCTCTTAGTGATTCTACATATTCTCTAATTATTGGTTTTCTGATATCTTTTTTAGATTTATCATATCCTTTAAAGAATGGTTTTTCATATTCAAAATATTTACCAACATATAATCTATCTTCTATTTTTGAAACTTCATCTTTTCCTTGTAAATTCATCATGGCATAATCAACAATTGTCTGTAATCCAAGTTGTGTTGTGTAAGATTTAGGGGAATTAAACATCCAGAATCTAGCTTTTTCATAATTTTTACCTGTGTCTTTAATTAAATCTCCTATAGTTTTATTATCATAAAGGGTTTTATCAATGCCTGTAACTTTTTCTTCAAGAAATGATGATAAATTACCAGATGGATCAGTTGTTGTATCTGAATATTCTAGAAGAGATGAAAGCTCAGATGAGATGTAATTTTGGTTTCGTCTATTTTGATGTGTTTCTCTACTATGTTTAGCCATGGCTGCACTTACCAATTCACTTTCATTATCAGAAAGAGGAGTATCAGATTTACCATTTTTTAATACTTTCCATCCTTCACTTGTTTTTTTAACAATTATTATACTTATAGTAACAATTATGAATGTTTCTAATATCATTTTTTATAAGGGGTTAAAATATATTTTTTAATTACTGAAAATTTAACCTGAGAAATATTTTACACCAATTTTTCCGGCTACTTTTTTAACTTGATTGGTCCTACCATTAGACATTATATCATGTGAATAAGCATTTGCTAGAAGTGTAATATTTTTTAATTGTGTTTTGGATTCTTCTACACTACCATCTTTTTCTCCTATAATTACATCTCTTAATGATTCTAAATATTCTCTAATTATTGGGATTCTTATATCTTCTTCTGATGCATCATATCCTTTAAAGAATGTTGTGTCTACAAAATATTTTTCTACATATAGTCTTTCTTCTATTTCTGAAACACTACTTTTTTCTTGAAGATTCATCATAGCATAATCAACAATAGTCTGCAGACCATATTCTAATAAGTCTGTAGTTGTAATATCATTAGCTTGTCTAACATTTTCTCTAGCAGTATTATAATTATTAATAGTATTTGCAATTAATTGATTTAATGTTTGATTATTATAATCATCATTAATGCCTGTAACTTTTTCTTCAAGAGCAGATGATAAAAGAGTATTTTTATCAGTTTCTATAGAATATTCTTGAAGTGATGAAAGCTCAGATGAGATGTAATTTAGTTCATCCCATCTACTTTTTCTAGTATATCTTTTTAAGAATTTTTTAATGGCATTGGTTTCTTCTTTAGGAAGTTCTTCTGAACCACTTAATTGTAATCCGACTTTATATTCTCCTCCAATTTGAGTTATAAATATTTTTAATCTATCTGACCATTTAATTTTTCTTACTCCTTTCATCTCTTTTTGAAAAAAACTATTAATATTTAAAATTAGTCTTTTATTGGTAGTTACATAGATACCACCATTAATTATATAAAAACTACCAATTTTCCAAATCCTCTATGGCTAATGATTATTATGAGACACTTGGAGTAGCAAGGGATGCATCTAAAGAGGAGATTAAAAAAGCCTATAAAAAAAAGGCTAAATTGTTTCATCCGGATATAAATAAAGATAAAGATGCATCAGCTAAATTCAAAGAAATAAATGAAGCTGCATCAGTTTTGGCTGATGAAAAAAAGAAAGCTCAATATGATAGATTTGGTGAATCAGGTGTCAATGGTCAGGGCTTTAATTATGAAGATTTTGGTGGAGCAAGCAATTTTGGTTCAGGTTTTGATCCAGGAGATATATTTGATGCTTTTTTTGGTGGTCAAAATCCTTTTGGCGGTGGATTTTCAGGGCAGAGAAGAGGAAGAAGATCAAAAAAAGGTTCAGATTTAAGATTTGATATGCAATTAACTCTAGAAGAAGTAGCAGAAGGAGTAGAAAAAACAGTAACAATTCCGAGATTAGTCAGATGTGAAAAATGTAGTGGTTCAGGTTCTAAAGATAATAGCTCAAAAAATATGTGTGGAACATGTAATGGAAGCGGAAGCATGACTCAAACAAGAAGGACTGCTTTTGGTTTATTTCAGACAACATCAACATGTTCAACATGTAAAGGTGAAGGACATATAATAAAAAATCCATGTGTTTCATGTAAAGGTGAAGGACGACAAAATGAGAAATCTAAAGTCAAAATAAATATTCCTTCAGGTGTTGAGACAGGAACAAGATTAAGATTATCTAGTGAAGGAGATGCAGGACATACAGGTGGATCAGCAGGTGATTTATATGTAATAGTACATGTAAAAGATCATCATGTTTTTGAAAGAGAAGGAGATGATATCTATATTGAAGTTCCAATATCATATACTCAAGCAGCTCTTGGTGATGTAATAGAAGTAAGGACACTTACTGGAACTGCTAAACTTAAAGTTCCTCCTGGAACACAAACAAACACAATCATGCAGATAAAAGGAAAAGGAATAAAACATCTTAATTATCATGGACGTGGAGCTCAAAATATTAGATTAATAGTGCAAGTCCCTACAAAACTCTCAAAAAAACAGAAAAAATTATTAGAAGATTTTGCAAAAGAATCAGGTGATGATTCAGAACCAAACAAAAGTTTTTTTGAAAAATTAAAAGATAAATTCTAATTTAAATTTAGCATAAATTTAAAAAATAAACCAGACTAATTATTTAGGTATGCGAAAGAAAGAATATTACAAATATGGTAGTCTTTTTGTATTTATCATAGTATCTGCATTGACATTTTTTGTACTTAAGCCATTTTTAGGACCTATTATAATTAGTATTTTGATTGCTTATGTTAGTTATCCAATATTTAAACTAATTCACAAATACATAAAAAATAGAAATATTGTTTCAGTTCTTACAATATTAGTTATAATTTTGACACTTGTTATACCTTTATTATTTATTGTTACTTATTTAGGAAGAGAAATTCCAACATTATATGTATCTACTTTATCAACAATAGAAAAATTAGAGTTGAATTACATTGACCTTGAGATACAGATATCTGAATATTTTGGATTTGAAGTAGATATTCCTAAATTCATATCTATGATTACGTCAAAGGTATTGACAATTATACAGAAGTTTTTGACATCTATTCCTGAAAAATTTCTTCATTTTACATTGACTATTTTTTTATTATTCTTTTTACTTAAAGATGGAGAAAAATTTTCAAAATCAGTATTTAATTTGCTTCCTTTTAAAAAGAAATATAGAGATTATTTATTGCAAAAAGTTGAAGGAGCGTCAAAAGCAATAATTTATGGACAAATAATTACTGCATTTGGACAATCAATAATTGCAACAATTGGATTTTTATTATTAGGAATAGATCCAATTGTTTTTGGATTATTGACTTTTTTTGCTTGTCTTATTCCTTATGTTGGTGCACCAGTTATATATATACCAATATCTGCATATTTACTTTTACAAGGTTTGACCACTTCAAATTATGTATTGGTTATAAAAGCTCTTGGGATGTTCTTATATGGATTATTTGTAATAAGTTTAGTTGATAATTTTATAAAACCGACAGTTCTTAGTTCTAGAACAGATATACATATTGGGTTTATGGTGTTAGGAGTTATTGGTGGTATTATTTTTTTTGGTATAATTGGTTTTATATTAGGACCTTTGATACTTGTACTGTTTTTTTCTTTGTTAACAATATATGAAGATATGAAAAATCCAGGCATTATCTAACGAGCATTAGAAACCTTTATAAGTGATCAATTTTTCCGAATAATGTACTTTATAGAGGTTAAAATGAAAGCAATACTAGAAACTTATCCGAATGATTTGATCAAAAATACAGCCGAAAGTCTGAAAAAAATTGAACAGGTTAAACCACCTAAGTGGTCAACATATGTAAAAACTGGAGTTCATAAAGAAAGACAACCAGTAGATCCTGATTGGTGGTACATAAGATCAGCAGCAGTTCTTAGAAGCGTCCATAAACTTGGTCCAATTGGTGTATCCAAATTGAGAACAAAATATGGTGGGAGAAAGAATAGAGGAGTTGCAGCTGACAAGGTATACAAAGGTTCAGGAAAAATATTAAGATTAGTTCTACAGCAGCTTGAAGAAGCAGGATTTGTAAAACAAGGACAGAAAGGAACACATAAAGGAAGAATAATAACACCAAAAGGTATTTCTTTACTTAGTGAAAATTCATCTTCTGTAGTTGTTGCAACAAAACCAAAAAAGGAAGAGAAAGCACCAAAGAAAAAGGCAGAAAAAAAAGAAGAGCCTAAAGCTGAAGAACCTAAAGTTGAGGAACCTAAAGTTGAGGAACCTAAAGTTGAGGAACCTAAAGTTGAGGAACCTAAAGTTGAGGAACCTAAAGTTGAGGAACCTAAAGTTGAGGAACCTAAAGTTGA
>JABHHN010000047.1 GCA_018671515.1 archaeon
AGTATCAAATCTAGACATCATAAAACTCAAAAAGTAGAATTTCTGACAAGAGTAATTGCATTTAATATAGATCGATTGATAAGATTGAACAAAAAAGTTATTCTGATAATAATCAGAATAACAAGGGTTTCATATTAGCCAATAAATGAAATAAATTTTAATAGTTTAACTTACCAAGATAAAATAGATTTGCTTATTAAAATTTCAGAAGTACTTGATGAAATGGATAATACAGATTCTAAAATATTAGACCATAATATTTTATTTGAAATATTTGATTTAGATAATGACAATATTAATAATCAAAAAGAATGTGAATATGGCACAAATCCATTTGAAATATTAATTGAAGTTGAAGATACTCCTATTGAAGTAACTGAACCAATAGACATAGAAACTATTGTAGAACCACTAAATGAAGCAGAACCTAAAGAGGAAGAAGATAAAATTGTAAATGAACTAAAAGTTGAAATTTTAAATAAACTTGAAATATCTGAAAGTTGTTTCAATTATAATGAAGATTATTTATATAATGAAATTTTTTTACATAAATTTTTAGTTTGGTATATTAATACTCATGAATATCCTGACTATTTAACAGAAATAAATGATTTGCAAATTATTGATGGAACAATGGATATTATTGAACAACTAGAAATAGAATTTAACAAAATTAATTTTCTAATAGGGGAAATTCAAACTAACGTAAATGAAAATCATTTTTTAAATTTAGATAATGATAAACATACCAATCTTGAAGAATGTACTTGTGCAACTAACCCTTTTGATCCAAATAAATTTTGTGAAACTATATAATAAATTTTATTTTTAAAATATTTATATTTTTTCTTAATTTATTATTATTTTAAATCATACAATACGACTCTGTCGCATATGTACTTGCAAGCATTAGCTTGCCATATAATTAAAATTAATAATAAAAATTCACCAAATAATTTTTGTACATACTTTAAAATCATTCTCAAAATCAAAAGGTTTATATATTCTTATTTTCTGTATTTTATTCATATTATATAATATTTTATCTGCATTTTCAGATATTTTTTCTGAATTTCAGAATTTAAACTAGCCAAACATGAAAAAATACCCAAAAGTAATCCAGCCCGATAGTCGTGGACAAATTGTCATTCCAAAAGACATACGCTCTGAGCTTGGAATTGATGAATCCACGGCATTCTGGATCTATTCTATAACTAACGAAGGTATTTTATTAAAAAAAGTTGATACACCAAATCTATCAAAAAATGATAAGATCATAAAAGAAATTTCTGATAAATCTAAAAAAATCAAAATTGATAAAAAAAATATCGATAAAACTATCAAACAATATAAGAAAACAAAAGATGGGAATCTGGATTTAATATGAGATATAAAAAAATTATAAGAAATATTGTAGCAACAATCCTTATCATCTCATTATTAGTCTTTGCTGTAAGAGCAGTACAGACACCTGCACTTTGGGGATTACCTACTGAAGTAAATAGCTCAACACAATATATAGTAGGATATTTCAATGAAACTGGAATGGTCAATGTTTCATTAAGAGGAAATGGTCAAGCAATACCATATTTTGAAGAAAACCAAACTACACTACAAAATACAATTAGAGTTGCAACTTGTAGTGTTAAATTAGGAAGTGGAACTGGATTGGAAGGAACAAATGCTGCTCTTTTAGAAAATTGTGATGATGCTAATAGTATAACTGCATCAACATTTGTAAAGTTCACAACACATAATAAAACTAATTTCTTTTATTATGATATTACTTCCACTTATGGTGGGGGGCTTAATGCAGTAAATATTAATATTCAAGACCCACTAGAAGCAGATTTATCTGAAGGAGAATTAGCTCACATATATAATTTAAAATATCCAAGAGGATTTTTCAATGTAAGTGTATCATTCAACCTAGGTGATTCATATGTGTCTGTATTTGCTGAAAACTCCACAGGAAGCCTTTCAGCAAATGAAGAATTTGGACCTATCACCTATTCATCCCCAGTAAGTCTTAGTATTTATGATGATTCAGATTTAGGATCTGCTACTATTGCAAATAATACAATAAGATTCTATGGGAATTATTCAAATACAACAGATGGAACAATCATTTCAGGATCAATATGTAATATTACATATTCTGATAATTTATCTGCTTTGATGAGCCAATCGTCAAATCTTTTCATATATGACAGACAATTTGAAGAAATTGGAACCTACACTTACAATATATCTTGCAATATAAATGATTTATATAATAAATCTGCATCAGGTTCAATTGAAATTTCAGCATCTCTTGCTCAACCAATTTTAGCAGAAATCCCATCAGTTGTAAATAATGAAAGTTTGAATGTATATGGTTTTGCAAATAGTTCATTAGTGACATTTAGAATCTATTCTGGAACCTCTGAATCATCAACAAATG
This sequence comes from archaeon, assembly GCA_018671515.1. Classification (GTDB taxonomy): domain Archaea; phylum Nanobdellota; class Nanobdellia; order Woesearchaeales; family GW2011-AR15; genus JABHHN01. Next base: position 2,444 of record JABHHN010000047.1, read on the forward strand.
TTGGAAGTTCTACTGAAAACTCTATTGGTTCAAAAGTATATGAAGGAACAACTATTGGAACTACTACAATAAAACTTCCTCAATCTACAAATGGAAATGTAGCTATTGGAAAAAATCTACAATTCGATGACCACTTAAGAAGCAATGCATTAAGATATAATATTACATCAGTATATGATCATCCTTCACAATATTATATTGAAGTAAATGTATCTCCTGCACTTGAACAAGTTATTTCAACTAATGAGAATGTTTTCATCTTTGAGGATAATACACCACTTGGATGGTTAAATGCTTCCATTACTTTAGAAAATGAAGGGAATAATTCAATCTCAGGATATAATAATCAGACATCCAATGGGCCTGCTACTGATGATCAAATTGTTTTCTTAGATACTACAAATCCAAATATATTAGGAAATACTACAGGTACATCAACAAATAGTTTCACTTTTACCTACTATGCGTCAGACAATTATAACATAAATATTTCAAAATCATATGTGAATATATCAGGAACAATAAGTAATATGTCTGATGACTGTTCAAAAATTTCAGAAATATATATCTGTTCAAGACCTATAAATTTTGCAGATGGGACATATTCCGTTTTTTATAATATAATAGATTTTGTAAATAATACATTTACTGCAACAACTACACTTATTGTTGATACATCTGCAACAAATATCACTGAAATAAATGATACAGGAGACATTATAACATCTAAATTTTTAAATGCAACTTGGACACCTTATACTGATCCAGAAACAAGTCTTAATTATTATGAATATTATGTAGGAACTGCACAATATCCAAATATTGGATGGAATGCAACATATGGACCAATACAAACAACTTATACAAATGCATCTGCAGGACCTTTGAATTTAATTCATGCAAATGTATATTATTTTAATGTCAGAGCTTATACAGATATTGAATCATACACAGGATTCACAACAAGTGATGGTATTGTATATGTTGATGAAACAGCTCCAACTTTACCAACAATCAGCGATAATGGTGCTTATACCTATTCAAATTCACAACTATATGCATCTTGGAATAGTACTGATAATGAAAGTGGAATTTCAAACTATGATATCTCCATTGGTACTGCACAATATCCAAATACTGGATGGAATGATTTATTAAATGAGAGTGTTGGACAAATAAGTTCTAAAACATTTTCTGTAACTCTAATCCAAAATGAAACATATTATTTCACAGTCAGAGCACAAAATAGTTGGGGAGCAGTCTCACAACGTACTTCATCAAATGGAATCAAAGTTGATACAACAGCACCAATTGATGGATCAATCAACTATACATTAGGAGATGCAACCTCAAATAATGTAACTATATACATAAATGAAGGAGTAGATCCTGAAAGTGGAATCAAGAAGTCACAAATATATCTTGCAAAACTTGCATATCTGAGCGGTGAATGTTCAGGATTATACATATATGATGAATTCCTTGCAACTGTAACAGGATTAGAAACCTTAAATACAACAATAGATAATGGTTATTGTTATAAATTCAAATTGATAGTAGAAAATAATGCTGGTTTGAACAGTGAATATTATTATTATGATGATATTTTCAATCAAACATTAAATGTAGATATTTCTCCTCCTGAAGATTTTATCGTACTAGATGATGGTGCAGTCACATATGATGGAACTATGCTTCATGCAGATTGGAATGAAACAAATGACAACGAATCAGGAATTGCAAATTATAAATATAGGATTCAATATTCATTAAATAATGGTCCTCAACAGACATTAATAGATTGGACTAATAATGGAATAATAAGTGAATTTACTGAATATTTTTCATTAAATCATACTAATATTTCACATCAATATAAATATTATTTTGAAGTCACTGCAACAAATGGTGTTGGATTAAATACAACTGCAACAAGTGATGGTATTATTTATCTTGACATATATCCTCCATCTACAAATTTAATTAGTGTCGAAGATGATACAATTGCACCTTATAATGTAGTAACACTTGGAAATATATTAATAAATGTAAGTGGTGAAGAAAACATGAATTGTGTTTATTCACCCTACGATATAGATTATTCTGATAGCCAACCTAGTTGTATTACAATTGGCAATATTACTTCATGTAATTTGAATGTGACACATGGAACCAATACATTTTATGTAATCTGTGAAGATTCTAATGGAAATGGACAAGACTATGATGAAAATATAAAAATTACATTCACTGCTTTTGTTCTTGAAGAAATTAATCAAATTGTTAATATTGATTCTATTGAACCATTAACAATAACATATCTAAATTCAACTGGAAATCAATTTGCTCAATATTCATCAAATACCCAATTCAATGCAAGTGTTTTCACACCATATCTTTATTATGTATTAATTGAAAGTCAAAATGGATCTTTTTCCGGAACAGTGCTTGACACAAATCTAAGTGTAACTCCTGAACTAAATATTAGTGCAACATATATTAATATTTCAGAAATATCTAATAATAACACAGAAGTTGGAAATTCAAGTTTCAGATATGTTGTTAGAGATGCATATGGTATGCAAATCAATAGTACACACACTGGAAATTATCAAATTACATTTAATTATACAGGTGTAAGTGTTACAAATGAAAATGCGCTTGAAATATTTGAATATGAATATGATTTTAATACAAATCAAATAGATTATACAAAATACACACATCATTCTAGTCCAACAAGAAATACAAATGCTAATCTAGTTACTTCTACAACTAATGATTTTTCTGTCTTTGTCCTTGTCGAAGATTCACAAGAACAAGAAATTTGTGATGATAATATAGACAATGATGGTGATGGTAGTACTGATGAAGGATGTACAGTAGTAAGTACTAGTAATTCAGGAGGAGGAGGAAGCAGTAATGATGATGATGATGACACACCATCAAGACGTGGAGGTGGATCAGGAGGTCCAGTAATTTCATTAAAACCTACATGTACAGACAAAAAAATGAACCAAGATGAATCAGATATTGATTGTGGAGGAACAAATTGTGATGCATGTAATTTATCAAAATCATGTTCTACACACACTGATTGTTCAAGTGGTTATTGTAATGTTGAAACACTTATCTGTGAAGAAGCTACTTGTTTTGATAATGTATTAAATCAAGATGAAGAAGAAATTGATTGTGGTGGAGAAACTTGTGAACAATGTATGCGTTGTGATGATGGTATAAAAAATTATGGAGAATTAGAAATTGATTGTGGTGGACCATGTAGATCTTGTGCTACTTGTTTTGATAATGTAAAAAATCAAGGTGAAATAGACACAGATTGTGGTGGACCCTGTAAAGTATGTGGCACATGTTATGATTTTAAGAAAAATAATGATGAAGAAGATATTGATTGTGGTGGAAGTTGTGATCCTTGTACCCCTATTAGTGAAGAAAGTCCAAAAGATACTCAATTCCCAATAATATCAATGATTGCTGCATTCTTAATAATAGGTGGACTTGCAATTATATATGCAATGAAATCTATGCACAAACATGAAGAAATTGTTCCTCAAGTGCTTATTCAAGAACCAATCATAGAACCTAAATTTGCACCAATAATCCACATACCTGAAATAATTGAAGTCACTGATGACACAATACTTAAATTGCAAAGATATGTAAATTATTCCCTTGCAATGGAAAAAACAAAAGGTGAAATATTTGATTATCTTAAAAATCTATCATGGGATGAAGAAGTAATTGATAACCTAATAAAAGATGCAGGAGATCCAACAATCATAAAAGATATGTTGAATATGGAAAATTATATTGCTAATCTATATATGATGCACGTCACATCTGAAAAAATTAAAAGAGAACTTTTAAAAAACGGATGGGACAAAATATTGATAGATGCATCAATGGCAAATATTGGACTTGTCTCTGACAAAGAAAAATTAGATTCTTTTGTACATGAAGAATTAAAATCTGGAAAAGATAGTGAAGAAATCATAGAATTTTTAAAATCAATTGGTTGGCCAAAAAAAATTTTAACAAAATCAATAATAGATTCACAAAATAGATTTAAAAAAGACAAAAATGAAATAGATAAGACAATAAAAAGAATGGTTGAAAAAGGAAAATCTATTGAAAAAATAAAAGAAAAATTAGAGGAGATGGGTTTTGAAGAAGATTTTATCAATCATCTTTTACAAAATTATAGTATTGAAAGAAATATTGAAGTAATAAAAGCATATGTTAATAATGAATTAAAAAAAGGAATATTAATTGGAGACATCAAAGACAGCTTAATAAAAAAAGGATGGGCTATAGATGTGATAAATAGTGTTATAGAATCTGAATTTTTGATGAAAGACATGTCTAAATTATTAGAACTTGAAAAATATATGGATGCTAAATTTGAGAAAGGAGAAACTAAAGAAGAAGTAACAAAAGATCTTCTAAAAAAGAAATGGGCCGATGAATACATAGACATAGTCATGTTAAAAGTTCACATTATTGATGATAAGACTGACAAAATAAAACAATACGTAAATATTAGATTGAAAAAAGGAGATGCAAAGAAAAAAATTGAAGATATTCTTGTATCAATTGGTTGGTCAAGAAGATTAATAAAAGACATATTAGAAAATAAAATCTAAAAAAATTATATTAATACAGGTCTCATCCCATATGCTGGTTTTGGTTGCTCATGCCTAGGATGAAAAGTTGGTTTTAACTCTTTTAATCTTTCAGTTAATTCTTTATATCCCCATTTAAATGCATCTTTTGCATGAACATAATGATGAGTCATAGTCATTGTAGGAAAAAGATCTGTTATTCCTAAAGGCGCAATTTCTTCAACTGCTCCTATTGTTTTTATTATTTTTTTCTCTACAAAATTTAATTCTTCACCATATAATTTTTCTATTTGTCTATTCTGATATACTGCAAAACCTAAATCTGCTATAACTTCAGCAGCTACCATTTCAGGTCCTAGAAGATATAATGCTCCTGTTGCTGCACCTAAGCCATCTACATATAACGCTTTTGCAAATCTTGGATCATTATAAGTATCATGACGATTTTTATCTACTGTTTCCCCATATACTTGAATTGCAGTAGCTATTCTTGGAAACTTCTCTTTTGTTTTTTCGTATAATTTTTCTGTGATTTTAGTTAAGCCCATTTGTCTCACCTTTTATTAATTATAATATATATAAAGACACCACAATATTAGAAAGTTTGTTACTAATTTTTATGATATTCAATAATTTTATATATTAATTATTAATATTTAATAAATATAAAATGAATAATTACGGATTATTAGGAAGAATAGACGAGAATTTAGTAGAAAAAAGAAAAAAACTTGATATCAAAGATAAAAAAATATTATGTTATCTTTCTGAAGACTGTAGAATTCCTTTAACACATCTAAAAAAAGAGATTCAATTGTCCCGTGATGGAATTAATTATAGAATAAAAAATATGCTTAAACAAAAACTGATAATTCAATTTATACCAAGAATAAATTTTAGAAGTTTGAACTATTATGATTTTCATGTCTTTTTTAACATACATGAAAAAAATATTGATGAAAAAAAAGAATTCATAAACTATCTTAAATCTAAAAATTACGTAAGAAAAATAATGGAATATAGTGGTAGATATTCCATTGAGATTGTAATATTAGCACAAAATATAGTTGAATTTGACAAATATATTTCAGATTTAAGCGATAATAGTATAATTGCACAAAAAGAAAAAATGCAGATAATAAAAGGGTATATTTCTAGTCACCTACCAAAACAAATTTTTAATGATGTAAAATTAAGACAAATTAGAAAATACAAACCTTTTGAAATTCAAAAAATTGATTCAAAAGATATGAAAATATTAAAAATATTGTCATATGATGCAAGAATTCCCTATTATAATATTGCACAAAAAATCAACTTAAGCGGAGAAGCAACAAAATACAGAATTGAAAAATTAAAAAAAAATACAATAAGAAAATTTTCATGTCTTGTAAATTTAAGTATGATGAATTACCATTGGTTTACAGTTTTAATTAAAACAAAAAAATTCAATTCAGATTATGAAAAAAAATTACGAAAAATAATTGAATATAATCCAAATATACTAAAAGTTGTAAAAACATTAGGAAGTTGGGATTTTATATTATATATTGTAGCAAATAATCATAGACATTTTCATGAGACAATGAAAGAAATCATTCATGAATTATCTGAGACTATATCAAACTATGAAACATTACTTGCTTACAAAGAACACATGTATAATCCAATGCCACAAATAATAAGTAAAGTATTTAATAAATGATAAATTAAAATATATAAAATGAAAATCCTATATACAAAAAATAAAAAAAACAAGAAATATCTAATAAAAGATACAGAAAAAGATTATCATAGTCAATATGGACTTATCAAATCTGAAGACATAAAAAAATCAAACCCAGGTGATATCCTAACAAGTAATATTAATGAAAAATTCACCATCCTTGATGCGGGATTTCTCGATAAATATTTTAAAATTAAAAGAGGACCACAAATTATCCCATTAAAAGATATTGGATCAATTATTACAATGACTGGAATAAATAAAAATTCAATTGTCCTTGAAGCAGGTGGAGGAAGCGGTGGATTGACATGTATTCTTGGTCACCTCTGCAAAAAAGTATACTCTTATGACATAAGAGATGATTTTCAAGAAATTGTCAAAAAAAATATAGAATTTCTTGGATTAAAAAACGTAAAAATTAAAAAAGGGAGCATCTATGAAAATATTAAAGAAAGAGAAATTGATATGATTTCTCTTGATTGTCCAGAACCTTGGAAAGCCATAAATACAGTCAATGATGCATTGAAAATTGGAGGATATATTGTATCTTATTCACCAACAATAATACAAACTGCTGATATGGTCAATAATATGATTGATAATTTTTTACACTTAAAAACAATTGAAATTATAGAAAGAGAATGGGAAGTAATTGATAGAAAAGTAAGACCTAAATCTGTTGGAATTGGTCATAGTGGATTCCTATCATTTTTTAGAAAATTGTCCTAAAAAAAATAAAATGACAAAAGACATAATTGAAGATAAACTTCAAAAAGATTTAACAAAAATGGAGAATAAAAAAGGCTCTCTAATAGAACATTTTACAGATTCATTTCTTAATACTTTCCTTGATAAAACTTTCTTTAGAATATTCTTTGTATTAGTTGCAATATTTTTATTATTGATATTTATATTATTGTTAAAATAAGTTCTTTTTATTTTTCATATTTCCAATAATTAGACCTAATATTATCAAAATTGTCGAAATAAGAAATATTCTAAAAATAATAAAAAAAGCCATATCTGAAAAGTAACCTTGTGGAAAAAGATTGATCATATTTGAAGTTCTAACATCAAATAACCAATTATCAACAAAAAAAGCTCTATGAAATTTATCAAAAATAAATTCAAAACCAATTATAGAATTAAATAAAATCAATAAAACAAATATTAAAAAAATAAATGACCCTGAAATAATCATTATTGATGGAAACAATAATTTAAACTCTTTTTTTTTTAACAATATAAAAATTATATAAATTAAAACAATTAGATTAATTAAAAATAAAAATTTAATTTTTAAAAGTAATATTTTGACATCTTTTAGATGTGAAATTTCACTCTCATTAAAAAATCCTGAATCTAATTCTCCTTTTGAATGAAAATAATCAAAAATAGATTTAACTTTCATTTTTGCAAACCCAGTTTCAAATTTATTATAAACTACATACTTATCATACGATTTTTCATATAGTTCTAAATTTTCTATATTTGTCAAAATTATTCCTAAAACTAATGATAAAATTAAAATTATTACACTTAATATAATGAAATATTGTCTCTTTTTATTCTTCATAAAATGTTAGGATAAGCTTTAAATATTAAAAAATTAACCCTCTGTTTTATGGGGGGCATCAAAACTTTGGTTTATTTTATGTTATTTGTGTTTATTTCTAATCCTGTTTTTGGTATGAAAGTAAATTATATTGATTATTATGATTATCAACTTGGACCTGATTATGGATATAGACCATATTTTGAATATGATCTTGATGATGATAATGATGACACATATCTTGGTTATAGAGTTAAAGAAGAACCTATAGAATATTATTATTGCAAAACAAAAGATGGAGATGAAATTGGTTTTTGGCAGGAATGTACAAATCCGTTCTATACAGAAGGAATAAGATTATCAGAAACAAAAAAAACAAAAGGTTATAATGTAAATCCAGGAAAAAAATGGGATTATCTTGATAGCCTTAATCAACCAGTAAAATCAATTAAAGTTTTGTTTAGATAATTTAAATTTTAGAATTATATCTAAATATTTTCTTCATAATTTTTTTATCATTAATCTAAATTTGTCAGAGCAAGGCATCCTGCCTCGCAAATTTCCTGCAGAATGCGAAGCAGACTGCTATGTTTAAAAAATAATGATAAATTAAGATTTAAAAAACCATTAATAAATCTTGAAAAACAAAAACATTAAAAGCACATTTATTCTAAATATCATTTATGCACAATAAAGATGAAGTTTTAAAGAAACATATTTCTAGAAAAATCAAAAATATACATAAAAAACATCACATTGTAAAAAAGCATCATAAAAAACATCATTACATAAGAACTCTTTTTACAATTTTAATTACTTTACTTCCCATCATAACAATAATATATGTACTAATAAAATATCACGCATGATTTATAAATTATAATCTCTTTCTAAAAAAACATGGACTTGTGGGCATTAAAATACGCACCTTCTAAATCTAGTGAGATAAAAGGTAGAGGAGAAAACACATTAAATATCCTAATTGATTTTGTAAAAAATTATAAAAAACAAAAAAAAAAAGCAATGATTTTATATGGTCCAGCAGGAACTGGAAAGACTTCTTCTGTTGTTGCAATTGCAAAAGAACTTGATTTAGAACTAATTGAAATAAATGCAAGTGACCAAAGAAATAAAGATCAAATTACATCAAGAATTGGTTCAGCAATTAATCAAATGTCTTTATTTTCAAAAGGAAAAATAATTTTAATTGATGAAGTTGATGGTGTTGCTGGAAATTCAGATAGAGGTGGAATAAGTGCCCTATCAGCTGTAATCAAGAAAAGTTCATTTCCAATAATTATGACTGCAAATGATCCTTTTCATAAAAAATTCTCTAGTTTAAGAAAATCATCACAGATGATTGAATTTTCAACATTGCCTTATACAGTAATCAAATCAATTTTGATGGAAATATGCAAAAAAGAAGAAATTGAATATGATGAAACTGCACTTACAATGCTTGCACGTTATGCAAATGGTGATTTACGAGCAGGTATTACTGATCTACAAGCATTATGTGAATCTACAAAAAAACTAGAAAAAAAAGATTTAGAAGATGTGTTTGATCGAGAAAAAACTGAAACTATGATTGATGCTTTGATGAGAATTTTCAAATCTACGAAAGCTAGTGTGATTTTGCCTGCACTTGATAATGTAGATGAAGATATGGATCAATTCTTTTTCTGGATTGACGAAAATCTTCCAAAAGAATATACCAAAATAAAAGATCTTGCTGCTGCATATGATAATATAAGTTTAGCAGATGTGTTCAAAGGAAGAATAAGAAAATGGCAATATTGGAGATATCTTGTCTATGTGAAATTATTGCTAACTGCTGGAGTTGGCCTTGCAAAAGAAGAAAAATATCCCGGATTCAATAAGTATACAAAAACTACAAGAATTCTAAAGATGTGGCAAGCTAATATGAAAAATATGAAAAAAAAATCCATATCTGAAAAAATTTCAGATGTATCTCACACTTCTACAAAAAGAGCAATGCACGATATTTATCCGTATTTGAAATTGATCTTTCAAAATAGCAAAGAAATGGCAATAACAATAGCTGATGATTTGGAATTAGATGATGGTGAAATTGCATATTTGAAAAGATGAAATCTATAAAATGAAAAATTCCTTCTTTAAGTTCTTTGAAACCAAATATCTATATTATTAAATACTTTTGACCTATATCCCTCATTAAGTTGAATTTCATAAGGTATGCGAACATTTTCTATTTTTATATAACCTGAAGCCAATAATTTTGCATTTTTAACCAATAATTTTTCTTTAATAAGTTTAAATCTTGTTGGAGCTGCAGTAGTACCTATAAGATAATTTTCTCCTGGTCTAATATCCATATATCTTCTAAAATCAGTTCGGCACAAGTTTATATCATCACGTTCTTCTTCATTTATTCTAAAAGATAAAATAAAATGTATTTCAGAATTATTTGTTATTTTATCTCCATTGCTATGAATTAATAGATTATAATTACATGAACCATCAGGATTAAAGGTCAAGTCAATTATTGAAAAATCAGGATCATATGAATTAGGTACAGAAATATTATGAATTTGTTCATTTATTTCATAAATAACTCCTGCTATTGGAAAAGAATATGCACCTATAATATTTATCAATAAAGAAACTCTCATTACTGTTTTCACATCTAATTTTGATGTTTTAAATAATTTACTAAAAAAATTAAAAAGAATCCTTGTAATAAACAATCCAATTTTCCACAAAAAAAAAGATACAAATAAATAATAAAATCCTATTACCATCATATCACGACCTGAAAAAAATACAATTCTCATAGGTAATAATCCAATAAAAAATAATGAAAGACAAGATAAAATAACCAAAAGAATAATTCCTGATCTATTTTTAAGGTATTCAAATAATTCCATGTATAAAATTAATTATAAATATAATTTATAAATTTTATTCAAAATTAATTATTAATTCTGAAATGAAACTGAAATTTTCAATTAATTATAATATTAACACACATACTACTGAATATTATGAAAAAATATACACAATTCTCATTCCTATTAGGAAATGCCTGTTGGATTGTAAACTAAATAATTAACAATAAACATTTTATATTATATTTGTTTTCAGATTAAACTATACAGGTGAATAATATGACAATTACTATTGAAGATATATCAACATTTTGTAAAAAAAAAGGATTCGTGTTCCAAAGCGCAGAAATTTATGGTGGATCATCAGGATTTTTTGACTATGGCCCATTAGGAGTAGAATTAAAAAATAATATCAAGAATCATTGGTGGAAACGTTTCGTTCAATCAAGACCAGATGTTGTTGGAATAGATGGGTCCCTAATTTCAAATGAAAAAATTTGGGAAGCTTCAGGACATCTAACAGGTTTCTCAGACTTATTAGTTGAATGTGTAAAATGCGGAAAGAATCATAGAGCTGACCATTTAGTAGAAGATGCAATTAAAAAACCAATGGACGGAATTGAAGCAGAAGAAATAAATAATCTAATCAAAAAACATCAGATTAAATGTCCAAATTGCAAAGGTGACTTTAAAGAATCAAAATCATTCAACCTAATGTTTCCTGTTCAGGTTGGAGCTGACAAAACAAAAGATTCAACATATTATCTTAGAGGAGAGACTGCACAAATGATTTTTAGTATTTACAAAAATATAATAGACACTGCTAGAGTTAAATTACCATTTGGTATTGCACAAATTGGAAAAGCATTTAGAAATGAAATTTCACCTAGAGATTTTATATTTAGAGTCAGAGAATTTGAACAAATGGAAATTGAATTTTTTATTAAACCTGAAGAAACCAAATGTCAATTCTTAGAAAGTAAACATAAAAACTTCAAATTTAATTTTTTATCTGAAAGTAATCAAAATCAAAATGTTGAAGAAAAAGAAGTAAAAATGTCAGATTTGATATCTGATAAATTACTTGGAGAGTGGCATGCTTATTGGTTAACTGAAAGTTTCCAATGGTTTTTAGATATTGGTATAAAAAAAGAAAATCTTAGAATTAGACAACATATGGCTGATGAATTATCTCATTACTCATCTGTAACATTTGATATTGAATATCATTATCCATTTGGATGGAAAGAAATTCATGGAAATGCAAACAGAGGTCAGTTTGATTTGAAACAACATATGGAACATTCTAAAAAATCTATGGAAATCCATGACCAGGAAACAAATACTAAAATGATTCCTAGAGTAATAGAACCTTCATGGGGAGTTGAGAGAACTTTCTTAACTGCAATAATTGATTCATATGTTGATGATGAAAAAAGAGGAAATATTGTTTTAAAACTAAATCCAAAAATTGCACCTATCAAATTAGCAGTATTTCCACTTGTCAATAAATTAAATGATAATGCAAAAGAAGTATATGATTTATTAAAAGAGGATTTTGTCTCCACATTTGATAAAGGCGGAAGTGTAGGACGTAGATATGCAAGAGCAGATGAACAAGGAATTCCTTATTGTATAACATTTGATTTTGATTCTTTGGAAGATAAATCAGTAACTATTAGAGATAGAGATACAACAGAACAGATAAGAGTCAAAATTGAAGATTTAACAATAAAAATTAGTAATTTGTTAAAAGGCACTGAAAAATTTGAATAAATAAATTTTATTTTTTTATTTGTTTTCTAATTATTAAAGAAATTCACAATATGATTTGATAATCTATTTCCTTGTGTAAATGCAAAGTCGTGCTGACCATTAGAAAATATTGCATATTCTGCATTTGGTAGAATATTTTTTGCAAGAATTTTACAATTTTCTGGAACAATTAAATTGTCTTTTTCTCCGGCTACAACCAATGTTTTATTTTGTATGGTTTTAAATTCATCATCAAAATCTGAATTTAATAAATCATAGACTAATTCCATCATTGATCTGTTATCCATATAAGATATTTCTTTATACATTTTTTCTACTATATTATTATCAACGGTTCTTAATTTTGGATATCTAATATATTTATAATATGTTAAAATAGCCCTGTTTTTCAACAAATCCAAAAACCAAGGATTTGTTTTATTTTTAGATATAAATGAAAAAAGTTTTCTCCTATATTTCCTTCTTATTCCTTTATTTTCATAATCTGAATTGAAATAAGCTGGAGACATTACCATAATTTTATCTATTTTTTGTGGATATACTTTAGCATATTTTAATGATAATAACCCACCCATTGAATGACCAAGAAGATTTGTTTTTTCAATATTCATTGCTTTAACAAATTCATCTATAAATTTAACATAAAATTCTATCGAATGCTCTTTACTTGAACTATCAGTTTTCCCTGCAAAACCAGGTAAATCAAGACAATAAACAGAATTTGTCTTTGAAAGAATAGGTTCAATGTAATGCCACATTGTAAGTGAAAAAGGAAGTCCTGGAATTGCTAAAACTGGAAAACCAACTCCAGATTTAGTATATCTTGTTTTTATCCCTTGTATTTGAATATATTTCTCTTCCATCAAAAGATTCTAATTTAGATTTAATTAATAAATTTAATTATGGATTCCAATAAACTTTAATAATAAACATTTCTTCCAAAAAGAACATGTTTATAGGATTATGTGGTAAACCATCCGCTGGAAAAAGTACTTTTTTCAAAGCATCTACTCTAATGGACGTAGCAACAGCTAATTATCCATTCACAACAATAAAACCTAACGAAGGTGTGACTCATATTAGAGTTGAGAGAATTGATAAGTTTTTCAATGTTGAAAGTACACCAAGAGTAGGTTTTAAAAAAGGTAATTATAGATTTGTCCCTGTAAAACTTCTTGATGTTGCAGGTTTAGTTCCTGGTGCACATGAAGGAAAAGGTATGGGCAATCAATTTCTTGATGATTTGCGTCAAGCAGATGTATTAATTCATGTAATAGACGTCTCTGGAAGTCTTAATGAAAATGGTGAACCTATTGAAGTCGGAAGCTATGACCCAATAAAAGATGTAAAATTTTTAGAAAATGAACTGGATATGTGGTATTATAATATTTTTCAGAGAGTATGGCCAAAATTTTCAAATACTGTAAACCAAGCTAAAGAAAATGTAGTGAAAGCAATAGCTACACAATTTTCAGGACTTAAAGTTGATGAAGATATGGTTAAAAATAAAGTCCATAAATTAGACTTATCTGACAAAATAATCATCAAATGGACAGATGAAGATATAAAAAATCTTGCAATTGAATTCAGAAAAGAAACAAAACCAATTATAATTGCAGCAAATAAAGTTGATATGCCTGGTGCACATGAAAAATTTGAAGATCTAAAAAAAGAATTCCCTAATCTTTTAGTAATTCCTTGTTCAGCTGAATCTGAACTTGCTCTAAAAGAAGCAGATAAACATGAGCTAATAGACTATACTCCTGGTGAAAATGACTTTAAGATGTTACAAGCTGAAAAACTAAGTGATAAACAAAAAAAAGCATTAGAATTCATAAAAGTAAACATTCTTGATAAATATGGAAGTACAGGTGTGCAACAAGTCCTAGATTATGCAGTTTTCAATTTATTAAAATATATAGCATTATTTCCTGGTGGAGTTGGTAACCTAACTGATAGCGAAGGAAGAGTAATCCCTGATTGTTTCTTACTTCCACCAAAAACCACTGCACTTGATTTTGCATTCCATTTACATACTGATCTTGGTACAAATTTTATTAGAGCAATCAATGTCAAGACAAAAATGGGAATGAAAAAAGACCAAGAATTAACTCATAGAGATATAATTGAAATAGTGCATAATAAATAATTCTAAGTTTTTTAGATATGTTTTTAATGTGTTTTATTTTATTCTTGTCCAACATATAATAAATTTCAATCATTAATTTTTAGCACTTTGTGCTAAAATATATATATTGAGCCTTTGGCTCAAAAATAACAAAAATAAAGAAAAAAACAAAATGATATTAGATGATTTAAAAGAATTAGAAAAAAAATCAATTACAGTTGGTATTCCTATTATTGGTCCTAATAAAGGTAAATGGTTATATGATAAAATTGTAGAATTAAAACCAAAAAATATTCTTGAAATTGGAACTGCAACAGGTTATAGTGGAATAATTCTTGGACATCTAGGTGCAAATTTGACTACAATTGACCAGGATAAAAAGGCTCAAGCTGAAGCTAAGAAAAATTTTGATGAATTTAAAATAAATTCAGAAATCATTAATGGTAATGGTGTAGAAGAAGTAAAAAAATTATCTAAAGAAAAATCAAATGTTTTTGATTTGATTTTTATTGATTTTGCAAAAAAAAGATATATTGATGTTTTAGAATATTGTATTGATTTAGTCAAAGTTAATGGATATATCATTGCTGATAATATTGATCTTGATGGATGTCAGAATTTCAAGACGGCAGTAATGAATCATCCTAAGTTAAATACTGAAATAATTGATATTGAAGATGAATTGAGTTGTAGTGAAAAAATAAAAGATTGACAATTATAAGTTAACAATATAAAATATTAGTCAATTCCTTTTTATTAAAATGATACATGCAGTTATATTTGATATGGATGGAGTTATAGTTCTATCTGAAAGCATCTACACAAAAATATTTGTAGATATGATAAATAGAGATCTTGGCTTAAAAATTAAAAGTACAGATTTTGAAAAATACAATGGAATAAGATTTGAAAAAAGAATAGAAAATATCTGCTCTGATAATGGAATAAATCTTGAAGATGAAAAATACATTGAAATGGCAAATAAAGGACGTCATGAATATGCAACAAATTCTATGCAATCATTAAAATTAAACATAGGAATTTTAGATTTCCTAAAAGAATTAAAATCAAGAGGAATGCATATAGGTGTTGGATCAAATGGTTCAAAAAAAATTGTAGAAGAATTATTAGTTTCTTTAGGTATCAGAGATTATTTTGAAAGTGTAATTGCTTTTGAAGATGTTGATCATCCAAAACCTCAACCAGATATTTATTTAGAAAATGCAAACAACCTTTTTGTTGATACACAAGATTGTCTTGTATTTGAAGATTCTATAAGTGGAATAACAGCAGCAAAAAGAGCAGGTATGAAATGTGTTGCATTAACTACTACAATGGACCGAATGCAACTAATTGATGCTGATCTAATCATTGATAATTTTACAGAAATAGATGTAGATAAACTTGATGAAATTTAAATTCTAATATGATAAAATAAGTTATAAATCATAGATAAATATTTATATTAAAATTATAATTTATAATAAAATGAAAAAAAGAATAATACTATTTTTTATGATTTTAATTACAATAATTTCTGCTTGTGCTCCTAAAGCTAAAAGCCCTGAAGCTGCACAAGAAAATGATGGAAAAGAAGAAGCCGCCTTAGGTGTTGGTGAATCTGCACAAGTGACAACAGGTATTAATGATGATGAAATTGATCCTGAATTAAAGACTTGTTATGATAAAAGTAAACAAGAACTAAATGAAAAATTAATTAATTTAGATATTACACCAAATGTTGATTTTCAAAGTATGAAAATAAACACTTTAATGTCTATGCATAATTGTTATTTAGAGAGCTGTAATAAAATTGAAAATGAAATTAAAAAATTAGATTGCATATCTTCCAATAAAGAATGGTGTGAAAATATTTTGTGTAATGAACAAGGAGATATTTGCAAATATAGATGCCTTTTATGTAATGGAAAATTTCAATATTTAGCACAAAAATTACCTAAAATATGTAACTTTGATAATTTAAATTTTGATATGACTCTTGAAAAAGAATTTTATATCAAAGTAGATGATTTAAAATTATATGATATTTATGATGATTTAAACGCTGTTCTAAATAGAAATTTACAATCTGAAGCACTAGCTTATGTAGCAAATTTATTACAACTTAATTATGGTTCTCAGTTTGCGTATCAAAATACATTAGATTTACTTCAAAAAATAAATCTGGTATATACTTTATTTTCATATAGTGGTGGTGATACTAGTTCTGATGGCGAAGTAATTGTAACAAATTTTGGTGATGATGTCGATAAAATAAATGAATTTTTAGATGCTACTGCTAGTGACACGGATTTAAAAACTATACTTGATGTAGGTGTTGGTGGTGCATTTTCACAACCTCATGAAAACGAATTAATATTTGGTATTGATCCAATTATTGACTCAGAAATAGAATTACAACGATATTTTGAAGGAACTAATATAGGTTCAAATAAAATTTCTGAAGGAAATGTGTTACCTGTCATTTTATTTTCTGTTCCTGTAGAAAATATTGAAGATGGAACATTATTTGATACCGTACGAGTTATAAATCCAAAGCCTACAGATGTTAAATTAGAAGATTTAATAACAATATCATATAATCTTGCAGGTGATGAATTATTAATTATTTTAGCAGGAGATAATGATCCTAGTTATTATACTGATATATTAGATATAAAAGATGAAAATATTGTAAGAAAAACTGCTGAAAATGTATTTAAAGAATATGGTATAAGAAGTTATCATCCTTTAATACCCTGTTCAGATTCTCAAGTAGGTTGTTTTGATATAATTACGATTAAAAAATAAAACATACTTTTTTTAATATTATTATATTTTGATGAATTATGATTAAAGGAATTATTTTTGATAACAGAGCGAAGCGTGTTTTCAAATATCTGGAGTTTTATCTATGATAAAAGGAGTGATATTTGATATGGATGGTGTTATTATTGATTCTGCTAATCTTCATTTAAAAGCATGGCAAATATTTCTAAAAAAACATGGAAAAGAGCATACCAAAGAAGAATTTCAAAAATATTTTGGTATGGCTAATAAAGAATTATTTCAAATACTACTCCCTGAAGCAAAAAAAGAAGATTATAGAAAACTTGATGATGAAAAAGAAGCAATATATAGAGATTTAGCAAATATTGAATTAAATGAACTTTCTGGTGCAAAAAAATTAATAAAAAAATTATATGATAATGGATTTAAATTAATTGTAGGTTCTTCTGGTCATCCCGAAAATATAGAATTTAATTTAAATAAACTAAATTTATCAAAATATTTCCAAGGATATGTCAGTAATCATGAAGTTGAAAAAGGAAAACCAGCACCTGATATATTTTTAAAATGTGCACAAAAATTAAAATTAAATCCTAATGAATGTATTGTAATTGAAGATGCACATCATGGAATTGATGCGGCTAATAATGCTGAAATGAAATGTATCGCAATAACTTCTACACATGATAAAGAAAAATTAAAAGATGCAGACTTAATTGTTGATACACTAAATGAAATCACAATACAAAAAATAAAAGAACTAGAATGATAATAAGAATAATATTTGATACCGTAATGAAGTTCGTTTTCAAAAATCAAGGTGAGAATCTTTGATTCGAGGCGTTATTTTCGATAACAGAGCGAAGCGAGTTTTCAAATATCAGGAGTTTTATCTATGATAAAAGGAGTGATATTTGATATGGATGGAGTAATTATTGATTCAAATCATATCATTTTTGAAAACTGGAGTGTTATTTTTAAAAAAAAGTTCAATAAAATAATTGATAAAAAAGAATTTGCAATGCACTTGGGAGAAAGTGCAAAACATTTTTTGGAATTTTTTGTTGAAAAATTTGAACTAAATGTTTCAAATGAAAATTTATTATTAGAATTAAAAAATAATTATAGGCAAAATTTGGAACATAAAATAATCTTAAAAAAAAGTGTCATAAAAACACTAAAAATGTTAAAAGAAAATAACTATAAAACTGCTCTTGCAACTGGAGCAAATAAAGATACTGCATTAAGAGTTATAAAAAAATTTGAAATTGAAAAATATTTTGATTATATAATTGGTGGAGATGAAGTAAAAAGAGCTAAACCAAATCCTGAAATTTTCCTAAAGGCAGCACAAGGTCTAAAATTAAAACCTAATGAATGTATAGTAATCGAAGATGCAAAAAAAGGAATAATTGCTGCAAACTCTGCAAATATCAAAGTTATTTCAATTCCTGATGATATAACAAAATATCAAGATCATAGTATTGCAGATTTCCATCTAAAATCTATGAATGAATTAAATTTTGAATTTATAATGAGTATAATTCAACACAAAAAGAGTAAAAATTCATGATTTTTAGTACAATAATTTAATAAATAAGAACATATTTATGTATACATGACCATTGAAAATAAACAAATTCTAAAATATCAAAGACAAATAATTAAAACTGATGATTCCTATACCCATAAAATACCTTGCTTTTCAAAAACATATGAATTTAAACACCAATCAATATTAAGTAAAGATGATGAATTTAATGACATTTTTACTACTTGTTCAAATTATTTATTAGATTCAGAACATTCAATAAGAGTCAGTGTCTTAATTGAAAAATTTTCCGAATTATTAAATCTCCCAAATAACTTATGTTTGGATTTTAAAAAATTCTCACTTATCCACGATGTTGGAAAATTATTAATTAACCCAGACATATTAAATAAACCAGGTAAATTATCTGAAGAAGAATATGAAATTGTTAAAAAACACTCAGAATTAGGCGCTGAAATAATTGGAGATGATCCTTTTTTCAAAACAGGTAAAGATATTTCTCTTTATCACCATGAAAGATATGATGGACAAGGTTATCCAAGAAAAATAAATGGAAATAGTATTCCAATTTCTGCTAGAATTTTATCTATTATTGATGTATATGATGGACTTACTTCTGATAGAGTTTATAGAAAAGCTTTACCATTATCAGAAGCAATTAACATAATGAAAGAAATGACTGGAAAGTTTGACCCTATATTTTTTAAAATATTTTTAACAAATATTCAAAATTTAATAGAATGAAAAAGAAACAAAAACAAAAAAAATTACGTTTATATTTATTAGTGCTAATAAGCATAATATCACTTTTAATTGCTCTAAAACATCTTGATTCAATTTTAATAATTTTAATTTGTATTTTAGTGACAGGAATTAATACTTTTCTTGCTTTTTTGAGTTCAAAAATAAGAGGTCTTAATCTTGAAGTTTTTGGACTTTCTTGTGCTTTAATTTTATTTACAAACAAAACAATCAAACTTATTTTTCTTGTTAAATTATTAATCTCATATGTTGTTTTTCAAGGATTTGACATATGGGCTTTCCCATACCTATTTGGTACTATTTTAACATATATTTTATTTTCATTCATAAGTCTACCATTTACTCTTAATATATTAATAATTATTATTATAGTAAATAATCTTATTACCTATCTTTTTTTTGCATTGATTCATGGAAACCCACTAAGACCTATAAAAGATACAGTTATTTCAACGTTCCTTAATTTTATTGTAATGCAAATTGTCACTCTTTTATTATTTTTTTAATTTTATTTTTTAATGTAGGAATTTTCTCTTTTACAACTTCCCACACTCTTTTTATATCCATTTCAGAATAAGCGTGAATTAAAATATCTCTTAGTCCACAAATTTTTTTCCATTCTATTTCATTATTTTCAATTTTTATAAATTCAGGTAAATTTTTTGATGCTTCCCCTATTATCTCTAAATTTCTTATAACTCCATCTTTAACTAAGTCATTTTCAAGAAAGTTACTTTCACCCATATTTTTGGTATATTTTTCTATTTTTTTTATACATTCTAAAATATCATTTAGATATACTCTATAATCCTTTGACATATTTTGCTTCCTCTTTCACATATTCAACTCCTTTTTTTAATGCCTTAATTTCAACAAGATCTACTCTCTTTTTTAATAAATCCTCTAAATAAAATTTAGTTTCCATATAAAAATCAAATTTTGAACTATTAAGTTCAACTAATAAATCAATATCACTATCTTTTTTTTGCTCTCCTCTAAGATATGAACCAAAAAGACCTATTTTTTTTATACCTAATTTTTGTAATTTTATTTTGTTTTTTTGTAATTTTTTTAAAATTTTTTCAGCTGTTAAATCATTTTTCAAATGATCATATAGTGATTTTTTTTCTAATTCAATATATTTTTCAACAATAAATTCTATTGTTTCCCCTTTATCATTAAAATCATTTATAGCTTTAATTACATTAAGTATTTTATTTGTTCTTAGATTTAATTTTATTAGTGCGTTGACCATTGTTTTTTATTAACTAAGTTAACCTTAGTTTAAATAAGTTATAAGTTATATAAAAATATATTGAAAATAGAAATAAATATTAAGAAATTAAATCTCTTCTTTCAGATTTATTGTTCCAACCATTGTATGGGTCTCAATTACTGATGGCATGTTTCTTAATTCCAGAACAAAATCATTAAATTCTTCAATTGACTTGAACCTGCATTTGAATAGAAGATCGTATTGCCCAGTTACACCAAATACTTCTTTGACATATTGATTTTCAAAAAATGAATTCGGAATGTTTTTAGTTGTCTTTACAAGTATAAATACTACAAAATTATTTCCTAATTTTTTATTATTAAGATTTATTGTAAATTTGTCAATTACCTCATTTTTGATTAATTTTTGTATTCTTGTGTGAACAGTGCTAGGTCTTAATTTAGTTTTTTTAGCAATATCTCTTACAGATTGTCTTGAATTTATTTTTAATTGGTTAATTATTTTTTCATCCTTTTGATCTAATTTAGTCATAAAAATAGACAAATTCCACTAATATTTATATTTTTTCATAAATTTTGTATAAATAAACCAATATTAATACAATATTTTTAATAATTTCAAACATAAATATATAAAATGTCCCATAATTCATTAAAAAATAATTTAATTTTAATAGAATGACAAATGTATTAGGTGAATAAAAAATGGATGTAACAGAAAATTATGTTGTTAAAGATATCAGCTTAGCTGAAATGGGTAGAAAAGAAATTGTCCTAGCAGAAAAAGAAATGCCTGGTTTGATGAGCCTTAGAACTAAATACGGTGCAGAAAAACCATTTATAGGTGCAAAAATAATGGGAAGTCTTCATATGACTCTGCAGACAGCAGTACTAATTGAAACATTAGTTGAACTTGGAGCAACAGTTCGATGGGTTTCATGTAATATTTATTCAACTCACGATCCTGCTGCTGCTGCAATTGCAAAAACTGGCGTTCCTGTATTTGCTTACAAAGGTGAATCACTTAAAGAATACTGGCAATTCACTTCAAAAGCTCTTGATTTTGGAAATGGAGCAGGTCCTGATTTAATTGTTGATGATGGTGGAGATGCAACTATGATGATCCATAAAGGTCTAGAAGTTGAAAAAGATCCAAGTTTACTACAAAAAGATTATTCTAATGAAGGAGAAGATTTCAGAGAACTTATGATAGAATTAAAAAAAATCTATGATAAAACACCAACCAGATGGACTACGGTTTCAAAACATGTAAAAGGAGTAAGTGAAGAAACAACAACAGGTGTTCATAGACTATATCAAATGATGGAAAAAGGAGAATTATTATTCCCAGCAATAAATGTAAATGACTCAGTTACAAAGTCTAAATTCGACAATTTATATGGTTGCCGTGAATCTTTAGCTGATGGAATTAAAAGAGGAACAGATGTCATGATTGCAGGAAAAGTTGTAGTTGTATGTGGTTATGGTGATGTTGGAAAAGGCTGTGCCCAATCAATGAATGGATTTGGTGCAAGAGTAATTGTAACTGAAATAGATCCAATTTGTGCACTACAAGCAGCAATGGAAGGATTCCAAGTCTCAACTCTTGAAGATGTTGTAGATCAAGGAGATATTTTTGTAACTACAACAGGTAATAAAGATATCATCAAAATTGAACATATGGAAAAAATGAAAGATCATGCAATTGTCTGCAATATAGGACATTTTGATAATGAAATCCAGATGGAGAAATTAGAAAACTATGAAGGAATTAAAGAAATAAATATAAAACCTCAAGTAGATAAATTTGTTTTCCCAGATGGACATGCACTAATTGTTTTGTCTCGTGGAAGACTAGTTAATTTAGGGAACGCAAAAGGACATCCAAGTTTTGTAATGAGTAATTCATTTACAAATCAAGTATTGGCCCAAATGGAACTATGGAAAAAAGATTATGAACTTGGTGTATATATGCTTCCAAAAGAACTTGATGAAGAAGTAGCTAGACTTCATTTAGATCAATTAGGAATTAAGTTAACCAAACTTACTGATGAACAAGCAGATTATATCAATGTTCCAGTTAATGGACCATATAAACCAAAATATTATAGATATTAATTTGTTTTTTTTTATTTTAGTTTTAATTAGAATCAAAATTAGTTGTATACTCTAATTCATAATATGGTTTTTTTGTAAACCTATACTGTCCTAAAGGTTCCAACTTTAATCTTAAATCTATATTATATATTTTTGATTCTTCAACATCTATTTCATTACATACATAAAAAACATTTATTCTTAAATCACCATTTGTATCAAAAAACGGAGTTAAGTTAATTGAATCAGGAAATATTGCATCAATTCTATTTTCAATAACCTGTCCATTTTCATAATAAATATTAGCATCAATGTCATACATAATATCACTTGAATTAATTTTAATACTTAATTCCCCTTTTGAATTACCAATATATTGTGATGGAATCACTATTATGAATGTAGTTTTATAATATTTATAATATTGTGGAACTTTTTCAATAATAAAATTTTCAATACGTAATTCTTTGTTAAATTCTATTTCTGTAATTTTTTGTTGTATTTTATATTGATTAAGTTTATTTGTATACATAACTTTTTTTACTATTTGTGTTGTAACCCCAGCAGTATAAATCAACAATATAATAATTAAAAATGTCAGTGCAATTTTTTTATATTTGTGCCCTAATATTTTTATTATTTTATTCAAATATATTAATGCAGCAAAATATGGTATTAATGGGATAAGCGAAAATCCAAGAGTAAACCCTGCACCATCTACAAGTAAAATAGGAAGTGACATATACAAACCATAAAATCCACTTAATATATATGACATACCACCTATAAAAAGATCGAGAAAAACAGGAATAATAATTATCCAAAATTTAAATTTGCAATGTTTTTGTTCAATGAATTTATTATTTTTATCCATGATAATTATATCTATTTTTTATTTAATATGTATAATATAAATATTT
Organism: archaeon; assembly: GCA_018671515.1. GTDB lineage: Archaea > Nanobdellota > Nanobdellia > Woesearchaeales > GW2011-AR15 > JABHHN01. The sequence goes on from JABHHN010000047.1 coordinate 26,496, forward strand.
ATCTATCCTAATAAACCAAAATATTATAGATATTTATTTATTTATTTTAGAATATTTTTTATATTACTATTTCCAAAATCATAATCCTTAAATTCTTCTTTTTTTATCCATTTATAATTAATAATATTTTCTGTTGCTGGATTATTATTTAAATCAATTTTATTATCATTTGATGTACATAAAAAAGTATTACAAATTATTTTTACGCTATCGCTTTTTCTATAAAACCAATAAACACCTATTGGTTTAATTATTTTTATTTCTAACGATACTTCTTCTTTAACTTCTCTATGCAATGCTTCTATTTTAGATTCATTGATTTTTATTTTTCCACCAGGTAAATCCCAAATAAAATTATTTCCAATTTTTTGATTTAGAATAAGGTATTTATTATCATAAAAAATTAAAGATTTAACTGCTCGAAACTCAACCATATAAAAAATAAAATAAGAAAGATATTAAAAAATTTATTTACTGTCTTGATATTTTTGCAATACCTGCAAAAACACCTGTCACTATCAATAATACAACAAGACCAATCAAACCCATTTCTAATGTTCCAGTTAGGTTTTCGACATTTCCCAAAAGACCTTTACTATCTTCTTCTTTTGGTAATTCACCAATTACATTTGCTGTTAATACTACACTTTGAAGCTCATCTCTTGTTGAGACATCAATAACAAATATCTTTTCTCCAGGTTCTGCATCTTTATCTGCAATAAGGTAAAGATATAATGTCACCATCTGTCTTGGTTCAATCATAATTAATGAACCCCCATCAATAAATGCTGTTCCAAATTTTTCATAGCCTGAAAGCTTTAATGAATAAGATTTTTTTGTAGGTCCATTATTTGTAATCTGAATTGGATATACTTGACCAGTAGTTCCTTTTATCACATCAACTATCCTTGGTAGTGCTAAAGTTGATTGTACATTTCCTACAACACCTCCAGTATTTGAATTTCCATTTCCTTGATATGACCCAGTACATGAAGGGTTATCTAAAACTTCAATTTCTGTTTCTCTTTCTACATCATCATAATCATCATTAAAATCTAATCTTACTAAAACTTCATACGTTCCAGGTTTTGTACATGTTGGAAGTCTCAAAAATAAATCTTCAGTAGTAAGTGATTCATCTATTTCTAGAGAATCCACATAGTCACTATCCTCAATTCCTAAATCTGGAATTGATATTTTTACTCTTATTGAATCTTCTTCTTTTTGTCCATAATTTTTTAATCTTGCTGAAACGATAAGTCCTCTTCCAGCAACTACTTCTTTTGATGGATTAAGCAATATATCTTTTATAGCAACACTATGCCTATCTGCGTCAAATGTCAAATCATAATCATATCTTCCTGTAGAACCATCTCTATCCATTACTAGAATTCTTAATTTATAATCTCCTTCATTATCTTCAAATACTTCTAAATCATATGGTATTTCAAGATCTAAATATTTTCTATATGTTGAGTTTGCTTTCAGATCAAATGTTTCACTTATATCTGATATAATTCCATGTTCATATCCAGTAATCATTGCCTTTACCTGAACTGCTTCCATTTCTTCATCAGCTCTTAATTTAACTTTTACTTCTATATCTCTTCCTTTTTCAAGTGCAAGTCTTATTCCATCTTCAAAGTCAATTTCATCTCCATCTACTTCAACTTCAACATATGTGTCTGCCAGAGCAGAGGTAAGACTAATTAAGAATACCATCAATATGAACATTATTTTCTTCATTTTAGTTCCTCTTTTACTATTTTTAGTACTGTAAAGTAGTGTTTATTTAAAAACATTGTTGTATTTTAGTATATTTTATTTATTAATTACTCATTTTTGTTAAACCTAACATTTTTAAGTAATTAATTATTCTTTTTTATTATGGTTAGTGAATTTGAATTGCTTCTCAAAATTGCAGACATATCTAAATTCAAAAGAATGAAATTCACTACAATTCAACTTTCAAATCTTCTTGATGTATCTCAACAAACTATATCTCGTAAGTTAAGATTATTAGAAGATAAAAAATGGATTTCTAGAGATTCAAAATTTGAAGGTATACATATTCAGATCACTCAAGAAGGAAAAACTATCCTACATGAAAAATTCAATTTGCTAAAAGAATTATTTACCAAATTAAGATATGAGCTTCATGGAAAAATTTCTTCTGGATTGGGAGAAGGTAAATATTATATGGGTCTTAAAGGATATCAAGAAAGTATACAAAAAGCTCTTGGATTCGTGCCATATGAAGGAACATTAAATCTAAAAGTTGATGAAAGTCTAATTTCTAGTTTTTTATTTCATATGACAAAAATTGAAATTCCAGGTTTTTTTGATGGAGAAAGAACATATGGTGGAATAAATGCATATAAAATTATGATTGAAAATAAAATTTTTGGTGCAATTATAATTCCTGAAAGAACACATCATAGAAAAAATATCATTGAAATCATTTCTGAAAAAAACCTTCGGAATGAATTAGCTCTAAAAGATGATGATGAACTTGTTGTGAAACCTGATGAAAAAAATTAATCCTAAGCTAATAATATTATTTGTTCTATTGTTATTATTAATGATTTTATTAAGAGGAGCAATAATAATTCCTATCCTTATTATTATAAGTTTTTCTCTTAGTTTTTTAATAAATAATTTTCCTATAAGAAATGTAGGAATAGAACTTGCAACTTTCATTGGAATAATAATTGGAAGAATTTACGGGCCGTTATGGGGGTTTATTTCATGTGGTTCATTAATTCTTATCCACATATTGGCAGGGGGTTTTTTTGGAATCTATGCATTATGGGTTATTCCCACTTATGCAATTGCAGGAGCATTGAGTGGATTTATCAAAGGAGATATTGTTTCAATTGGAATAGGTCTTTCAGTTTTCATAAATGTAGTAGAAGGAATATTTACATCGATTTTTTCACCTGCATTTCTTGTAAAACATATCCCATATGCAATAACTAATGTGATATTTAATGTAATATTATTTACTTTGTTTGGAAATGTTGTGTTGTTCTTTATTTAAAAAAAAGTAAAAAAATTAGTTACCATAATTTCCATGGAAAACTTTTATCTTCTCCACAACTTCCCTTAACTTTTCTTCAGGTGGAAGTATAGTCGTTCTAAAATGATGTGTTCCTTCTTTTTGACCAAAACCACTACCTGGAACAATGCAAATTCCAGTTTCAACAAGTAATTTCATACAATAATCAAAATCATTTTTTCCTTGAGGTATTGTAATATTTGGAAATGCATACATTGCTCCAATTATAGGGTTACAAGTTATTCCCTCAATACTATTTAGCCCATTTGAAAGTATTTTTGCCTTTTTTTTTAAAGAAGATAATATTCCATCTCTTTCTTCTATAAATAATGGAAATGATTCATCTCCTTCTTTTGGTGGATTGACTAAAAGATATATTACAATTTGTCCTGGATGATTTGAACACAATCCAACAGCCTGCATTTTCAGAAGTTGGTTTATTACATCATCAGGTATATTTCTGTATTCAACATAACCACTACGATGTCCACATTCACCTAAATATCCTTTTGAAACACTATGGTATGAAAAAAGTGTTACATCATTTATTTCTAAATTATTCAAAACTTTTGCAAAAGAAACAAAATCTTGTTTAATGTATATATTATCCTGGTATACTTCATCAGCCATAATAGCAATGTTTTTTTCTTTAGCAAATTCAATTATCATCTTGATATTATCATAATCTAAAACTCCACCTGTTGGATTACTTGGATTAATTACTACAATTGCTTTTATATCAATTCCATCTGCTACTGCTTTTTTATATGATTTTTCCATATATTCATGAGATAATCCCCAATTATTTCCTTCATCTAATTCATAGAATATTTTTGATCCGCCTAAAAGTTCAATTGTTGCAGAATATAATGGATATTGAGGTAATGGCAACATGATTCCATCTGTCTCTTTTGATATTAATGCAGTCAATACATTCTGAATTCCTTTTGATGCTCCATCTGTGAGATGTATCATATTTGGATCTGACTTTATACCATCTCTTTTTTCAATAAATTTTGCAATAGCTTTTCTTACAAATAATAATCCTGCACTCTGTGTATATGTACCAAGACCATTAGGATCTTCATCTATAATTTTTTTTGCAGTGTTAATTATATCTTGTGGATAACCAATATCTTTAGATATTAAATCAGGATTTTCTAAAAGCGATAAAACTTGTCTGACAAAAGTCAATGGTTTTTGACCAAGAGATTGTGGATTACCATTATTACAATAAATTATTTCCTTTCCATTCGCTTCAAGTTCCACTGCCTTTTGAACTATAGGTCCACGAACTGCATAATGTGTATTTATTAGTTTTTTATTTATGTCTTTTATTGTTATCATTTTCCCACCCATTAAAAATGTTAATTCAAATAGATAATAATAATAATAATAATAAATAGTTTATGAAAAAACTCAACTATAATAAAAATTTCCAGAATTTTTTTGTTCTCTATCTTTTACAGATTCTAATTTATTTATTCTCGGTCTGTGAGTCATTTCATCTCGCCTCAATGTGATTTGAAGCATTCGCAGAAGATCATTCATTCCTTTTTCCATTTCAAATGGTCCATTTACAACACCCTGAATTGATGGTTCTCCTGAAAAAACTAAAAGCTTATCTGAAAGATAGTCTAAAAATAATAAATCATGATCAACTACTAAAACTGAAATTCCTCTTTGTTCGATTATATCTGAAATTACTTTTGATACAATCAATCTCTGTTCTACATCTAGATATGCTGAAGGTTCATCTAATAAAACAATGTCTGCCTTTTGTGAAAGTGCAAGACAAATTGCAACTCTTTGTAACTCTCCACCTGATAACTCATTTATTTTTTTTAATAAAAGTGGTTTTATATTAAGAGGTCTAATCAATTGTATATCGTAATCTTGTAAAGCATCTTGAAGCAAGACCATGACTAGCTCTTCATTTTCATTATCTAGATATTGTGGTTTATATGCAACTTTAATCTTCAGGTCAATTTTTTTATCATCTGGTTCAACTACACCTGCAAGTATTTTTGTAAATGTTGTCTTTCCAATTCCATTTTCACCAAGGATTCCAATCTTATCTTTAGAAAATATTTCTCCGTTATTTGCTATCAATGAAAAATTACCTAATTTTTTTGAAAACTCTGGCCACTGCGTAAGTACATTACTATTATCTGATTTTGTAGGTGGTCTAACATCAAATTTAATTTTATTATTTCTAAATCTTACATTTTCTTCTTTTAGATACCCTTCCAAAAATGTATTTATTCCATTCTTTACAGGTTTTATTGAAGACACTACACCAAATACACCTTCTTTACCATACATAATATGTATCTGATCTGCCATATAATCAAGTGCAATCAAATCGTGCTCTATAACTATTACAGATGTATTTTCATCTGCTAAATTTCTTATAAATTGAGATATTTTTAGTCTTTGCTTTATATCAAGATATGAAGTTATTTCATCAAATATGTACAGATTTGCATCTTTTAGAACTGTTGCACAAACTGCAACTCTTTGTAACTCCCCACCTGAAATATCTTTTACATTTCTATCCAATATTTTTTCTAATTCAAATGTAACTGCATATTCTTCAAGCATATTTTTCTCATCAACTTTAATTAATAATTCTCTTACTTTCCCATCAAATTGTCTTGGAATCATATCAACATGCTGTGGTTTATATGCTGTTTTTATTTCTCCTTTTCTTACTTTTTCAAAAAAAAATTGTGCTTCTGTACCTCTAAAATAATCTATGATATCTTGGTGTGTTGCATCTTCACCAATAATTCCTAAATTTGGTTTTAATATTCCTGCCAAAACTTTTATTGCTGTAGATTTACCAATTCCATTTACTCCTAAAAGTCCAACAACTTTACCAAATACAGGTGTTGGAAGATTGTATAATGCAAATGCATTTTGGCCATATCTATGGATTGGTTCTTTATTAAGTGCTTCTGGTAAATTGATTATTTTAATTGCTTCAGGTGCTGTATTTGAACAAATCCCACAACCAATGCATGAAGTCTCATCAATATACAAACTTGAACCTTCTAAATACATACATTCTGTCCCTGCTCGATTTATTGGACAAAGTGATTGGATATGTTTTTTCTTTTCCATATCCTTGAGCTTCTCATTGTTTACTACAGCGATACGTTTAACCATGGTCTAAAGAAAAAATGAATATAATATAAATGTTTAGGGATTTAATAGAAATAAAAATTTATTATATTATTGAATCTGGATACATAATAAAATTAGAAATCATTTCTCCAATATCTTTCACTGTATCTCTTGTTTTTGCATATTTTACTTCACCTTCTTCATGACAATCCATCGCCATTACTGAATATACAAATTTACCCTTATTTGTATAAATATATCCCATATCATCATAAATAAAATGATTCCAATCTGAAGGAGAAATAATATTCTTTAAATTATTATAAATACCATATAAAAAATTGTGATTTTCACTAGCAACAAAATAACCATATTTACTGAAATACTGTGGTTCTAATAACTCATCAAAAGTCCCGACAAACCCATATTCATCTGTCTGTCCCTCCCTATTCATAAATCCCATAATCTTTGTTTTTACTTCTTTGCTTAGTAAAGTTGGAATATCAGATTCTGTCAACACAAGCAAATCATCATACAATCTTGTCAAAAATACACCCATATCTTTTGCAGTGGATATCTGATTACAATCTATGCAAAAATCACAATTTCCTCCTGATTCAATCCTTGGAGGTTCATATCCTTCATCAGAAGGCAAACCTTTGTCATCAATATAGAAATTCCACAAATTAATTTCCGAATTTTTCATTCCATTTACACGCATAAATTCATTAAATTTCATCAATACTAAATCACCATAATATTTTTCACCAAGAAATTTAAATATCCTTGTGGCAGCAAAATTATCACTATCTACTATCATATTCCTATTTTGTTCTTCATAATATTCCCAGTCATGATCCCCTTCCAAATTAATAGGTTCTATAGTCCCAACTGTCATATAATAAAATGCTGAAAGTATTGGTTTATAAGTACTCATTGGATGAAGTTTCCAATCAGGATACACATTTAAATTCAAGGAATTTTGATCATCAAGTGATGTGAAATAAATTGAAATAAGACATTCATTAGAAGATATCGCTTCTGAAATTTCAGATCTAAGGCTTGACAATTCATCGGATGAAAACCACTGAACATTAGAAGTAGACGATGCCAAAACAGGAACTGCCTCTAGAGATATATCATTGATTGTACTTTCAGACAAACTATAATCTGCAGTACATACTTCATTAGAATCAATTTCCGAATGAACTACATTTGAAGTTCCATCACCTTCACTACAAGAAGTTATCAAAATCAAAAGTACAATAACAATCACTATATTACTACGCATCGCTGATGTTATAATTATTTTTTTATTTTATAAATGTATGCAATATTTGTATGTTTAACTTTACTTATTTTTAAAAATTTAAAAAAATAAAATAGAATCTTTAAATATAAACTCACCTTCACTCACTCTATGAATGGTTTTATTGTATATCCTACATTTCGAGTAATAGATGGCAAAGCATATGTAAAGCTTTATGGTAAACTAGAAAATGGTGAATCATTTTTGACAATAAATGAATTTAAACCATATTTTTTCATAAAAAAAACTGACGTTGAAAAAACAAAAAATGTTGGTGTGATTCAATCTGAAAGATTTGGAAATATTACTTATGAAATAGAAGATTCTAATTTCAAAAATTTTAATGATGATATTTTATCTAAAGTCATTACTTCCATCCCTGGAACTGTTGCTGAAATAAGAAATGAATTTCAAAAATCTGAAATAACAACTTATGAAGCAGATATAAGATTTGTTTATAGATTCCTAATTGACAATGATATCCGTGGTTCAATGAAAATTGATGGAGATTATGAAAAAGGTGAATATGTAGATAGAGTATACACTGAACCAAAATTATCATCATCTGAATTTTTTCCAAAATTAAAGACACTTGCATTTGATATTGAAACCAATATGAAAGCAGAGGAAATATTTTCTATTTCTATGTATACAGATGATTATGAAGATGTGCTTATTGTAAGTGATAAAAAACTAAAAAACGCAACATCATTTCCTGATGAAAAATCAATGCTTATTGCGTTCAAAAAAAAAATACATGAAATTGATCCAGATATAATCACAGGTTGGAATGTTATTGACTTTGATTTTAATGTAATAGAAAAAGCTTTTAGAAAACATAAAATTGATTTTGTAATTGGACGTGATCAAGACAAAGGGCGAATAAGATTAAATAGTTCATTTTTCAAAGATTCAACCGCAAATATTGTTGGTCGACAAATACTTGATGGAATTACACTTCTAAAGATTTCATTCATCTCTTTTGAAGATTATAAATTAAATACTGCTGCTCATCACATCTTAGGAGATGAAAAAGATGATATTTTTGGAACTAATGATAAAGGAGCAGAAATTGAAAGAATCTTCAAGGAAGAACCACAAAAATTAGCAGATTATAATCTTAAAGATTCTAAATTAGTTTATGATATATTAGAAAAGAAAAAATTAATTCAATTAACAATTCAAAGATCACTTCTGACAGGAATGCAACTTGATAGAGTAAAAGGATCTATTGCGTCCCTTGATAATCTATATATTAGAGAAACAAAAAAATTAGGATATGTATGTAACAACTCTTCATTTAGTGATAGAGAAGAAAGGATAAAAGGTGGATTTGTACAAGATTCAATCCCTGGAATTTATGATTACATAAATGTTCTTGATTTCAAAAGTCTATACCCTTCAATAATTCGAACATTTAATATTGATCCAATTTCATTTGCTAAGGCAAAAGGAAAAGATGTTATTATTGCACCAAATGACGCAAAGTTTTCTAAGGTTGAAGGAATCCTTCCAGGAATCATCCAAGAATTATGGAAACAGAGAGATGATGCAAAAAAAAGAGAAAATATGGAAGAAAGTTTTGCTGTAAAAATTACAATGAACTCCTTTTTTGGAGTCATGGCAAACCCAATGTGCAGATTCTATTCATTAGATATGGCAAATGCAATAACATCTTTTGCAAGATATATAATACAAGAAACTGCTAGATTAATCGAAAAAAAAGGATTCAAAGTTATATATTGTGATACTGATTCAACATTTGTAGTAAGCAATGCTAAAGATTCCAAAGAAGCAAAGAAAAATGGAGAAATGATTTCAATATATGTTAATAAACATTGGGCAAAATATGCAAAAGAAAAATCAGATAGGAAAAGTTACCTTGAATTACAATTTGAAAAAACATTTGTCCGATTTTTAATGCCTTATGGGCGTGGCTCTACATCTGGAGCAAAAAAAAGATATGCAGGAACCATAATAAAAGATGGAAAAGAAGAAATAAAATTCAAAGGTCTTGAATTTGTAAGAAGAGATTGGACAGCTGTGTCAAAAAAATTTCAACTTGAACTCCTTGATCGAATATTCCATAAAAAAGAAGTAGTTGGATATGTTAAAAAATTCGTAGATGAAATAAAAAATAGCAAATATGATGATTTACTTGTTTATAGAAAAGCTCTTAGAAAAAATTTAAAAGAATATACAAAAACAACGCCACCACATGTAAAAGCTGCAAGAAAATTGAAAGAAGGTGAATTGAAATCAAATATAATTGCTTATTTAATGACAACAGAAGGACCAGAAGCTCTACAAAAATTAGAACATAATATTGATTATGACCATTATATACAAAAACAAATAAAACCAATTGCTGATTCTGTACTTGTATTTTTTGATACTAACTTTGATGATCTTATGGAAGGAAGTAAACAAAAAAGTTTATTTAGTTTCGGATGAATTTAATATGGAAAAAAAAACTAATGCATTTGATGAAAGTTTTGGATGGTATGGGACTATTGCAGTTATGTCTGCATATTTCCTTGTTAGTTTTTATCCTTCATTTGCAAAGAATTTCTGGTTTCAATTATTGAATTTAACAGGTGCATTAGGTATTATGTGGATATCTAATAAAAAAAAAGTGTATCAATCTGTTGTGCTTAATGTAATATGGGCAATGATTGCGTTAGTTTCTATTGCTAAAATGTTTTTATAAAAATATAAAATTAATTTCAAAAAGTAAATTTCTTAAAACAAAGTAAAAAATACCTGAATGTTAAATACACTAATATTGACCATGTACAAAACCTCTTGATTGTCTTCCAAATAAATTATAATTACTACATGGAACAATTAAATCAGTCTCTAAAATTAAATCATATTCTCTATCTTCTAAATTATATTTCAAGAGTGTTTCCTCTGAATCTATTTTTTTATTATCTACAAATATTATTAAAGATGAATTATTTAATTCACCAACATTCATTTTAATTCTTATGTTTTGATTGTTCTTATTGAAATCATTAATTTGTTTTTCTAATCTTCTCAAATAAATAATATAACTACTATCTTGATATGTGTCTCGTAATATATCTAATTTCTTCAAATTTCTTTTCAATTCTTCAATATATTTAATGAGATTTTCTTTCTTAACCATAGTTATTCCTTTTATAATTAGTATGACACCACATAATATAAAATATCTCATGAAATTTTTTATCAATTAAGATAATTTAAACCTAAAATTTATTATTTATTGTAAAAAATAAAAAATAAAAAAACTATACGCGAAAAATGAGAAATAATAATTAACTTAAATCATTTCATTCTCAACTTTTATTTCTCCATGCATGTTTTCAAGCATCTTCAATTTTATATTGTCATAACTCAAATTCTGAGCAAGAAGATTTCCAAGCTTTGTTACCATAGACTCCATACTCATATCATGTGCTGGAATCGCTAAATCATGCTGAGCTAGATATTGACCAGTCTCATTTACTTGAAAACTTGATACTCCACTTGGAGCCTGAGTTGTTACAATAATTGGTATTTTCTTCTTTTTTAAATACTTAAATGCAGGGAAAAGGTGAGAACTTGGATCCCCAGCACCAAAAGCTCTGAATATGAATGCTTTTATTCCAACATTCTCAACTAAATTTTGAAATATATCTGCTGACATACCTGGAAATTCAGTTATATTAGCTATGCTTTTTGTATCAAAATCCTTTTTAACACTAAGTACTCTTGATTGTATAGCTAGAGGTCTGACTTTAGATAAATATTTTACATGTTCATGCATTGCATTCTCATCTATTCTAAGAAACCTTCCAATTTGTCCCAAAGCACCAGTCTGGAAACTTCTAAATGGATCATAATCAAAATCAGTACCTTTCTTCACCCTTGTACCTGAAATTATTTTACTACCAAATACCGCCATAACCCCTTTTACTTCATGATAACCCCAGACAGCAAGTCTAAGTGCATTCACAAGGTTTGTAGTAGCATCTGTTCCCAAATACCCCAAAGGTACTTGTGCTCCAGTTAATATAACTGGTTTATTGATATTCTCAAATGCAAAAGACAAAGCCGCAGCAGTATATCCCATAGTATTTGTTCCATGTAAGATAATGAATGAATCAAATTCATCATATCTTTTTGCTATTGTCTCCACTAATGTTGTCCAATTTTCAGGCTGCATATTTGAACTATCTATATTAAAAAGATCAAGTGTCTTTGCATTTATCTCTGTATTCCAATTAAGCTTCACTATATCAATTGATGCATTCAATATCGATAAAAAACTATTCGGATCTGATTTTACATGCTGAGATACTTTACTTTTTGCAACATTACCAGCAACAGTTCCACCTGTAAAAATTACTAATATTCTTTTAGTTGTATACGATGTCATTTTTTTTCACCTTATTTTTTTTAAATTTTTTATATTTTTTTGTACCATATTAATTATCAACAAATATATTGTAGCAATGACAAATGAAATAACTGTTCCAATATATATTCCAAATATTGGGTACGTTATTGAAACCCCCATTGAATATAATATAAGTGATCCTATTCCATAAGGGATATTTTGATGATTGAGTGAACATGTTTTGTTCCATAACTTATTTGGACTATCAACATCAAAGGAAATGTAGTTGTTGGGAATGCTGAAAATAATCCTGCCCATTTAGGACCTACAAAATTAGCCATACCAATAACAGATAATATTATTGTAGCTGCAAATACACCTCTTATGAAAATTACAAAAAAATCTAATTTTATTTTTTTCTGAATTTTAGTATTCTTTATGTCTCTAAATAAATAGATAAATAATATCATTGAGACGAAAGGAATAATCATTGAAACTATTTTACTAAAAGATACTAGATGTAATATCCATATAATTGCAAAATATCCCATAAATCCAAAAAATGATGCCCAAACCAAAGTAAGCTTTTTTATGACTGAAGATGATAGATAATAAAAATAGAAAAACATCAACTGTGCAAAAAGTCCAACCATATTATACACTGCACTATTTGCAGCATATACTTTTCCTTGTTCTAAACCAAAAAAGAAAAGACTAATAGCTGATCCTGTAGGGTAGCCAGCAAGTATTCCAGCAATCATCGGACTTACTTTTTCAGTGACTATTGATAAGGTCACAACTACCCCAATTGCAATAATCAATTTTATCAACAATATATTTAACATTTTAATTTATTCACCTTTGTTTTTACTACTGTTCAATAACACAAATCATTATATAAATTATTCCATGAATTTTTTTATCAAATAATAAAATATATATAGTTGAATACGTATTCAGTAAATATGAGAAATTCACCAAACATTGACTTAAAAGATAAACGTATTTTAAGAGAGATTTTCTCAAATGGAAGAATGCCATATTCTGAAATAGGTAAAAAGGTACGTTTAAGCAAAGAAGTTGTAAGATATAGAATAGAAAAATTAAAAGAAAAAGGACTACTATTAGGTTTTAATACTGTTTACAATGTCAGAAAAATAAAATGGCATATTTTTTTAGTATATATCAAATTAAAAGATATAAATAATGAAAAAGAAAATGAAATAATAAAGTACCTCATTGACCACCCAAATATTGCATGGTGTGTAAAATGCATTGGAAATTATGATTTTGTTCTAAAAATTTTTGTCAAAGATAGAATCCATTTAGGAAATATACTAAAAGAAATGGAAAAAAAATACAATAATTTTGATGAATTCATTGTTGACAATACTATCAAAGAAATGCCGATTCCAAACGCTTATCTTTATGAACCATTAAAACCAGATAGAATAATTGATATTGATAATAAAACCATAGATGTTGATTATCTTGATATAGAAATCATGAAATTAATATCAATAAATTCAAGAATACAACTCTCTGAAATGTCTCAAATTCTAAATACACCAAGAGATACTATAAAATATCGTCTTAAAAAATTAGAAAAAGAAAAAGTAATAATTACATATAGACCTAGTGCTTGGTCAGGTACAAAATCTTTAGGTTTTAGTTGGTATCTAGTATTGCTTAAATTCAAACAACTTGATTCTAAATCAAGATCAACTTTAATGGAATTCTTAACCACACACACTAATCTTGCTTATGTGTATGAACTATTAGGAGAACATGATTTAGGATTTGAAATCAGGTTAAAAACTGGAGATCAATTAAATGAAATATTAATGGAAATAAGAGCCATTTTAGGTTCAGATTTTAAAAGAAATGAATTGTCATTAATATTAAAAGAATACAAATACACCTATTTTCCAGAATGTGTTAAAGAAATTATTTAAAAAATATAAAAAAATTACATTGTTAATTCTTCATCGTGAATCAAGAATCTACCTTCATTTAATTGTTTCCAAACATTTGATGAAGGTGTAATCCAACTATGCATAGAAACTAATGAGTTATCTTCCTGAATTTTTTCCCAATCTTTATTAGTATAATCATGTATTTCAAATTTCCCTTTTGTTTTTTCATATATTTCTCTTGGTTTGCCAATTAATCTACTTTCATGACCAAATACATAAAGAGTTGAATTATCACCTTTTTTTTCTCTTTCTTTTGCATGTGACAAAGCAATATCTACTTTTACAAGTGTTTCAAAAATTTCTCCTAAAAACCTTGTATCTTCAGTAATAGATCCTTCTTTTTTGCTTGTAGAAACAAAATCAGTAAAAGAAGACCTTAATTTCAATTCTTGACCAAAAAAATTATATTCAGATTTTTTTACTTCTTCTTTTACTTCTTCAATAAAACCTGCAATGGTTTCTATTGCACTTAAATAATCTTGTTTAATATTTTTAAATGGAACAGCTATTATTGTCTCATCTCCACCAACTGTTGCAATATAACTATCTTCTCCATCTTTACCATCTTCACCAAATTTTTCATTTAATCTTTGTCTTATCATTTGATTATAATTTTCAATATGTTCATCTACATCCCTAAGAAGATTTACTAATAAAGCATTTATATTTTTTTTATCTGGTCCTTCATCTTTCTTTTTTCTATATTCATTTGATAATTTAAGCATGGTATCTTCCATACTTATCCTATTCATTATATTCAATCCTATCGCATCAAACATCATAAGCATGTAATCTCCTTGTTCTGTTAATTTAAGATTGAAAAAAGGTCTTGTAAGATATCCTTCGTGTTTAGAATCTAACATTGAAAAATCTAAAACATCTGTTATAAAATCAGGATTTATTTCCATATTTGGATTATCTATATACTTTGTAATAAGGTCTTTTTTTCTCTCAAAATTTTTTTTTGCTTCTTTTCTTGCAGGACTATTCTGAAATGAATCTAATACATTTAAACCATTGTAATAAAAATCAATTGCATGCCTTGTATTTCTTTTATTATCATTTTCATTATTATTAAAACCTAATTTTTTTAATTTTTCATTTGATATTCCTTCTTTTAAAGTATAAATAGAGTTTTCATTTTCTCTATATAATTTCATCAATTTAGGATTGAATCTAGAAACACCATCTTTATTTATTTCTTCAAATATATTTATTATATCTCCATTATAAATAACTGATATATCTTCTTCAATTATATAATCTCGAATATTTCTTAATTTTAATATATGATTTTTAAACTTTTTTTCATCAAAACCAACAACAGGTTCATCTAAAAAAGCAGCCATGTTTTTTGCAATAGTTGCCTTTGCACGATTTAATAAATAAAGATAATCTAAATCTGTAGACTCTGAAAAATCTACTTTTGAAAAACCACCAAATACATATGGATGGACAAGGGAAGCAATAGAATCTCCTTCAAGTTTAAAATACCAATCTTGAGATCGAGATTTAGTTATGATCTCATTCATTGTAGATTCTACTACTGTTTCTAAATCAATTTTTCCCATTTTTTAATGTATTTTTACTCTTATAAGTTCTAATCTTTTATAAATATTATGTATATTTACCACTTATTAGTAATTATTAGTGAATATTTACAATTAATCTCAAAATTAATGAGATTTTTTGAAATTTTAGAGAATTTATAAAAATGTGCATAAATTCCAAAATTGCATGAAATTCGAGTTATCATCAACATTTAAACCAACTGGAGACCAACCACAAGCAATTAAAAAGCTCTCTGCAGGATATGGGAAAAACCCTATGCAGACACTTCTTGGTATTACAGGATCAGGGAAGACTTTTTCCATGGCAAATATTATTCAGAAAGTTCAAAAGCCTACATTAATTTTATCTCATAACAAAACTCTTGCTGCACAATTATACAGTGAATTCTCATCATTCTTCCCTAAAAACAGGGTCGAATATTTCGTATCATATTTTGATTATTATCAACCTGAAAGCTACCTTCCAACATCTGACACATACATAGAAAAAGATTCTAAAGTAAATGAAAAAATTGAAAAATTGAGATTAAGAGCAACTGCATCCCTTATGTCAAGAAAAGATGTGATTATTGTTTCATCTGTCTCTTGCATCTATGGTATTGGAAGCCCTGATAATTTCAAGAATATGAGTTTTGAAATAAAAAAAGGACTAAATATTGATAGATTATCAATTCTAAAAAAACTTATTTCAATACAATATGAAAGAAATGATACTGAATTAAAACCTGGAAATTTCAGAGTAAGAGGAGATATAATTGATGTAATTTTAGGATATGAAGAAGATATCTTGCGTATTGAATTATTTGGTGATGAAATAGAAACAATCAAAATTCTTGATCCTCTTAATATGAATGAAAAGGAAAACATAGATGAAATCACAATATATCCTGCAAGACATTTCGTAGTCCCACAAAATATAATCCAAGGTGCAGTTGATACTATAACTGATGAACTAGAAGAAACACTTCCAAATCTTGAAATGCTTGAAGCACATAGATTGAAACAGAGAACAAATCACGATATAGAAATGATACAAGAACTTGGGTATTGTTCTGGAATTGAGAATTATTCAAGACATTTTGATAGTAGACAGGCAGGGCAACCACCTTTTACATTACTTGATTTCTTTCCAGATGATTTTTTATTTTTCATTGATGAAAGTCATGTTACAATCCCTCAACTTCATGGAATGTACAAAGGAGATTATTCAAGGAAAAAAAATCTTATTGACCATGGATTCAGACTTCCAAGTGCATTTGACAATAGACCACTTAAATTTGAAGAATCTAAAAAATATTTCAAAAACGCAATATTTGTTTCTGCAACACCTGGAGATTGGGAATTAGGTCAATCCAAAAATAATGTTGTTAAACAAATCATCAGACCAACAGGATTACTTGATCCTGAAATTACTGTCAAAAAATCAGAAGGACAAATTGATGATTTAATAAATGAAATACAAAAGACTATTGAAAAAAATAATAGAATTCTTGTAACTACACTTACAAAAAAAATGGCTGAATATCTCTCTGATTATTTAGCAAAAGCAGGAATCAAAGTAAGATATCTTCATTCTGAAATTGACACACTTGAGCGAACAGAAATAATAAGACAATTGCGTCTTGGAGAATTTGATGTACTTGTTGGAATAAATCTATTACGTGAAGGAATTGATATACCTGAAGTTGAACTTGTTACAATTCTTGATGCTGATAAAGAAGGATTTTTAAGAAATGATAAAAGTCTGATTCAGACTATTGGACGAGCAGCAAGAAATTCAAAAGGTAGAGTCATAATGTATGCAGATAAAATGACTGATTCAATGAAACGAGCAATCAAAATTACTCATGACAGAAGAAAAAAACAGATTGCATATAATGAAAAAAATGGAATCACTCCACAGACAATCATAAAATCTGTTCCTGAGAAAAAAATTGATATAAAAACTACAAAACATATCCCTAAATCAGAAATACCTAATCATCTAATTGAACTTGAAACTCAGATGAAGATAGCAGCTGAAAGTCTGGAATTTGAAAAAGCAATTCAGATAAGAGATGTGATGAATGATTTACGAAAAAAACAAGGTGAAAAATAAAATGAAATTACAAATTGGATTCATTGGTCTTGGTACTATGGGAAAAGGTATGGTAAAGAATCTTCTAAAAAATGATTATAAAGTTGTTTGCTATAATCGTACAAAAGAAAAAGGAAACGATATAACACATGAAAATTTTTCAATGGTAGATAATCCTTCTGAAGTATGTCCTGGTTCAGCAATGATTTTTACTTGTGTCACAAATGATGAAGCGCTAAATGAAATATTATTTGAAAAAAATGGTATTTTTCAAACTTTAAATTCAGATAATATTTTGGTTGATTCTTCTACAACATCTATTGAATTTACTCAAAAAATCTATGAAGAATGTGATAAAAGATATGTATCTTTTTTTGATGCACCAATAACTGGAAGTAAATTAGGAGCAGAAAATGGTACATTAATGTTCATGTATGGTGGAGACAAAAATCTATTTGAAAAATGTAAAAAAGTGTTTGTTGCGATGGGACAAAGATTTGTTCATTGTGGTAAAAATACATATGGCCAAAGAGCAAAAATTTCTTTGAATCTTGTTCAATCTCTTATCATGCAATCATATTATGAAAGCGTTATTTTAGCATTAAAAAATGGAGTTCCATTGAATGCAATATTAGAAATATTTGATAATTCAGGTGCAAAAAATGTAGTTGCTTCTGTTAAGAATCCAAGTCTTAGAAATAGAGATTTCTCTGTTAACTTTAAATTAGAATTAATGAGAAAAGATCTTCATTTAGCTGATAATGAAATTAAAAAATTAGATTTGAATCTTCCTTTATCAAAACAAATATCTAAAGTATATGATAAAGCTTATGATATGGGCCTAGGACAAGAAGATTTCTTAGCAACAATTAAATTATTAGAAAAAGAAAGTGGTAAGGAGATAAGAGAATAGTATTTTTTGTTTTAGACATCGTCTTTCTTTTTCATCATTACTTTAGTATCCCATATCAAGCCTCTGGCTTGCAATTGTGCAAGGCGCTTTTGCGCATTGCTATGTCAAAAAATAATAATTAAATAAAAAATAATATTGTAAAAAATTTCTAAATTCTGACATAATACCTCCAAAACTAATTTATATCTATTTTTTATCCAAGTATTCTAATGTCAAATAAATTCAAAGCTCATATTTCAGTTCTTGGTCTAATAAAAGAATCTCAGATAGGACTTGGACGGCAACTCCTAGCAGATGTAATTACTGGGGATGAATCTGCAAGAATAAAAAAATTAAGATTAGATAAATTAATTCATTTCTCAACACTTCCACTTTATGATAAGAAAGATGTTTTTGAATTACTTGATTTGCTTTTATATAAAAAATTCATAGAATATAAACCAATTCCAAATAATAAATTTATAAAAGTTTTATCAGTCACAGCAAAAGGTGAAGAAGAATTAAAAAATCCAAGTGAAGAATTAAAACTTACAAAATCATTTGAGGGATATTATTCAACATTTGAAAAAATTACAGATGAAGATAAAATTAAATTTGAAAAATTAGGAAATATTCTAACTGGACTTTCCGATGAGCAAAAAAAGGCAGTAATCCACAGTAATAAAAATATTCTTTGTATAGCTGGTGCTGGAAGTGGTAAGACGAGAGTTCTTACAAAAAGAGCATGGTATCTAGCACAATACAAATCAATTCCACAAGACAAAATCTTAGCAGTAACATTTACAAGAAAAGCAAGAAAAGAAATGCAAAATAGATTAGAAGATATGATTCCTGGAAACCTTATTCAGATTGAAACATTCAATTCATTTTGTGAAAAATATCTAAGAAAATATGAAGATCTGATTTATAATAAAAAAGTAAACGTGATGAGTTATAGAAAAAGACTAGAGATATTTGTTAAAATTTTAAAAGAATTAAATCTGACAACTGATGCAGTATTAAATAAATATTATTCAAAAAATAAAATTTATTCAAATGATAAAAAAACATTATTTTTTGGTCTAATAAATGACATGTTCTCAGTCTTAGATTATCAAAGAAATAATGATATCTCTTTTAATGAATTGATGGATCTTATTTCAGGACATTATGATTATCAAATGGCATCAACAATCAAAGATATAATCAGAAAAATTGTCCAAAAAAAAGATGAAGATTCATTACGTGACTATACTGATCAGATTGTTCATACTATTGAATTTTTCAAAAAAAATCAAGAAATGATTCCTAGATTCGATCATGTATTAATTGATGAGTATCAAGATGTAAATTCTCTTCAATTTGAATTTATACAATTATTAAAACCAAATAATTTATTTTCTGTTGGTGACCCAAGACAATCAATTTATGGATGGCGTGGCTCACGTATTGATTATATTTTAGATTTTGAAAAATTATTTCCTGGTTCGTCAATATTGCAATTAAGCACAAATTATAGATCTAATAAAGAAATTGTTGAATTATGTAATAATGTAATTGGTGACATGAAATTACCTGATTTAAAATCATTTAAAGAAAATGGTGAAAAAACAATTAATTTTGTAAAACACAAAAATGATGATATTGAAAATGCTTTTGTTGCACAGAGTATTTTAAGTCAAAATTGTAAAAGAAATGAAATTTTCGTTCTTGCTAGAACCAATAAACAAATAGAAAAATTATCTTTAGAACTTAATAAATTAAAAATAAGATATCTAAAAAGAACAATAGAAGAGAAGAAAACAAATCTTGAACCTACACAAGATGAAATTACACTCTCAACAATACATGCAATAAAAGGACTTGAAGCTTCAGTTGTTTATTTTATTGGTGCAGGTGCAAAGAATCATCCTTGCAAAGCAAATGAACATCCAGTTTTAGAGGCAGTAAAAATCAATGATACATATGATAAATATGCAGAAGAATTAAGATTATTCTATGTTGCAATATCACGTCCTCAGGAAAAATTAATTATTAGTTATACTGGAACTCTTGCATCATATGTAAAAAAAGAAATTTTTGATAAATTCAATAAAAATTCTAAAATTAAATTTGATAAATCATCTAAAAAAGAAGTTGTCTATAAAACTAATAATAGTTCTTCAGGATTATATCATGAATTAAAATCATGGAGATTATCTGAATCACAAAGACTTAACTGTCCACCATATTATGTTTTTAATGATAGAACCCTTGATGAATTATGTTCTGTATTACCTTCTAACTTTGAAGAACTACAAGAAGTCAGTGGATTCGGTCCTGTGAAAGTGAAAAGATTCGGGAAGGATATTGTTAGGATTGTAATGGAGAATTGTTAGATTAAGAAATTATTCCAATAATTTATTATTAATTCATCTCCTAAAAAATGAATTATTTTATAGAATGATTTATTATCCATTTTTGTTAAAGAAATATTATCTCCTTCTGACAATGAAGATAAATAATCTACTCTTTTCTTTTTTCTAACTATTATTGGTGGGTAATTATGATTCATTAATATGATATTTACTAACATCCGTCCTGTACGTCCATTTCCATCTGAAAATGGATGAACTTTTTCAAATTTCTGATGAAAAATAGATGCTAAAACAAATGGATGCAATTCTTTTTTAATTTTTTTATACCAATTTAAAAGTATATCCATATCTGACTTTACATATTTTCCAGGAGTTGTATTGAATTTTGATCTAAATACTCTTACATCATGAAATCTATATCCAGTTCTATTATCAATATTTTCTAGTAAATTATCGTGAATTTCAATTATTGATTTATGATTGATATTTTTCTTTTTTTCTAATAAATTAAAAAAAACTTTTTTAGTGTTTTGAAGATCATATATTTCTCTTAATGTTTTATTTTTTGGTGTAATATTTTCATTAAGTAATTTTACTGCTTCCTGTAAATTTATAGTATTCCCTTCAATTGATGTGGTATTATATGCAAATTCAATCAAATAGTTATTGTATATTTCTCTGATTGTTAATTCATTTTCTTTTAAAAAATAATTATTGAAATGATATTTTACGGATTCAATTTCTTCAAGTAAATTTTTTTCTAAGTAAACATTAGATTTAATTTTTTGTTCCTTTATTTTATTTAATATATATTCAGAAGTTATGAATTTCTTAATATTTCTATATGCTTTTCTAATTTCCTTTTTATATATTTTTTCAATTGATTCTAATTTTTTTTCTATTTTTTGTGGATCATTTCCTAAATATGCAATATCTTTAGTCACAGATTTATTATTTATTTTCTTTGACATCCTTAAATAATAATATGGCTTTCCTGAAATGATTTTTTTGTATATGTATACCATGATAAAATTATATTATGAACATATTTAAATAATTTACCCTTTATTTTTTGTTTTTGAGAAATAAAGGGTAATTAAATATTAAAAACAACTTATTAATCTATAAATCTCAAAATACTTATCGTTTAATAAAATCTTGATAAATCTGTTCAAATGAATATTTCTGTAGATTAGAAACACCATTAAATATCCTCTTGGATGTGTTAGGCAATAATCTAATTATTTTATCGCTTATATTTTCACCTTCTTCAAGTTTTACTGCATATCCACTTGCAATTGCATTATCCATGTTCTTTACTTCATTATACCCACCAGGTTCAACTACAATTGATGGAAGTCCAAATACTGCACCTACATCTGGTTGTTCCCCAGGCATACAAATCATGACATGAGCATCATCCATCATCCTATATGACTGCATAATTTTTTTCTGTCTATTACCTTTACCTTCAGGAATATGTACTATTTGGATACCATCCATATTTAGATCATATTCTTCACTCACACTATTTCCTGATACTAAATCCAACATGTAACTTTGAGTTGCAAATATACTCAAATTAATACGACCATCATCTACATATGGTTGCATCTGACCAATATACTCTTTCATAGCTTCAGGATTCATTCCTGATCCTGATGGCATAAATGTAACTTTGATAGGTGTTCCTTTAAATGTTCCAGTCTCATTACTATAATTTTGTATAATTTTTTCTATTTCTTTTTTTCTTCTTTGTCTTGATTCTTGTATATCAAAAGCATCTGCCAAAAGTGTTTTATTAGGTAAAGGTGTTCCATCATACCTAACCCCTCCTTCTTTAGACAAATAAGTAAAAAGCTCTTCTTTATTTACTGGAAATTTTTTAAACCTTTCATTTTTTCCATAATCGTGATTCCCTTCAAAAGTAGATGAGAATATGACAAAATCAAAATTATTTTTCAACCTTATTAATCCTGGTTTAGGAATTGTATCAGGTACATAAAGTCCTTTTTTTACTTTTTTATTCTGACCTGTTGAAATCAACATATTTTTTAATGCAATCATAGGTCTTTCATGAGCACCTAATACAGTTACAGGCAACCCGATTGCAGACATATAAGCTATTTTTGCTGCATAACTTCCTTCAATTAATATTTGCTCACCCATATTTTGTATTTCTGACCATAACTTACCATCTTCTGCTCTTCCAGATAAAAATTTCAAGACATCATTTATTGACTTTACTTTTGAATCTTTTGATTTTTTATGTGGTCCTCTTATCATCTTTTCTGAAATTGCATCTGTAATTGGATTCTGCCTATCACTAAATTCGGCAAAGACTAAAGTATTTTCATCTCCATTTTCTTCTAAAACTGCTTCAAGACCATCAGCTAAAGAATAAGCTGATTTAAGGTTTCCCAATCCAGTATCTATTGTTGGTATTGATACTATATTTGGTAATTCATCTAAATTTTTTTCACCAGAAATATATTTTTCAAGAAGGGAAACAGTCCTTTCTCCAGCATACAATATTCTATCTTCTTCTATTGCAAGCTTGTAATTTTCAAGGATTTTTTTAGTAAGAATCCTATTTACTAAGTTAGTCATATTTTAAAAAAAGAAGGAGTTATTTATAATTATTACTATTTAGTAGTATATACTGTATTATATTATTAAGAGATAACAGTTTTGGATGAGAGATTGTTATAAAAATTATGCTTGTTCTAATTTAGGTTGATACGCATGTGCAATATATGCACCATTTGCTAAAATTGTTTTTGAAAACCCACCAATTTCTTGCATTTTTTCATTTTTTGTATCTTTTTGAAAATATGTATTAAAATGATCATGTAAATTACCTAATATTGTATGTTGTCTCCCATCTCCTGCTCCTACATAATCTGCAACTGCTAATGCCATAATATATCTTTCTCTTAATTCGCTTTTCGAACCAAAAAAGTCCTCTACATCCCTTGTATTAAAAAAATCAGGTTTTATTCTATCTTTTAACCAGTCTCTTGAATTTCTTTTCTCTACATATTCTTGTGTAAATATTGCTAATGCTGCTGCTGTAGCATATCTTGCAATTCTATTTGGTAAGACTTCTCCTTTTTGCCTTTGCCTCATATAACTATTTTTAGGATCTTCTTGTGCAAAATTATCAATACAATTGTAAAATTTAGCCATATCATCTACATCAACACCTATAGCTACTCCAAGAGATATTGTTGCTGCCATTAAATCTTCATCATATGAAACTTTATGTGCATTTGCATAAGAAGATAGTTTATTTCCATTATCTCTTACATGATTAAATTTTTCATATAAAAAAGTAAATAACTCGTCATCTATTTCTCCAAGTATACCTGTATTTTGATTAAATTCTGGAAGTACACTTTTAGCAAACATATACCCCATAGCCATTGTTGCTGCAACTTCATCTATACTCTCTACAGGAATTTCATTATTTAATAAACCTGCAATTCTTTTTGATTCTTCAAAAAGTTCCAAAACTTTTGGTTCTAATGTTTTTATTTCATCTTCTAAAGGAGATATAGATGTATTCATATGACATAGTAATTTGAACCAATATTTAAATATTTGTTTAATTTAATTTCTAAATAGTAGTTACATACGTATTTTTCATCTCCACTGGACAACCTTACACCATATATTTAAAAAAGAAATTTTCTTTCCATATGCTCTATGCAAAATAATATCGTTATTAAAGGTGCTCGTGAACATAATTTAAAGAACATAAATATAACTTTACCTAGAAATAAATTCATTGTAATAACTGGATTATCAGGTTCTGGTAAATCATCACTTGCTTTTGACACAATTTATGCAGAAGGTCAGAGAAGATATGTTGAATCATTATCAGCTTATGCAAGACAGTTTCTTGAACTTATGGAAAAACCAGATGTTGATTCTATTGAAGGACTTTCCCCTGCAATATCAATTGAGCAAAAAACAACTTCAAGAAATCCAAGATCAACTGTTGGAACTGTTACAGAAATATATGATTATTTTAGACTTTTATTTGCAAGGATTGGAATTCCTCATTGTCCTAAATGTGATAAACAAATAAAACCACAGACATCTCAAGATATTGTAAAAAGTATAATTGAAAAGTTTGATGGAGAAAAAATAGTAGTTCTTGCACCATTAGTTAGAGCAAAAAAAGGAACTTATGAAAAATTATACGAAGAATACCATAATAAAGGATATGCAAGGATGTGGACTAATGAAAATATTCATGACATAAAAGAAATTCCAACTCTTGAAAGATATAAAAAACATGATATCTCAGTTGTAATTGATAGATTAAAAGTGTCTGATAAAGAAATCAGCAGATTAACTGAATCTATTGAAAATGCACTAAAAGAATCCGAAGAAAAACTTGTACAAGTCTTAATAAAAGATACTGATAAAATTTCTATGTATTCTGCATCATATAGTTGTCCAGATCATCCTGAAATTAATATGGGTAATCTTGAACCAAGAATGTTTTCTTTCAATTCACCACATGGTGCATGTCCTGAATGCCATGGAATTGGTACAAAAATGGAAATTGATCCTGATTTAGTAATTCCTGACAAATCTAAATCCATTTTTGAAGGAGCTATTGAAATCTATGGAAAAATGGATTTAACATGGAGATCACAACAACTAAAAATAGTTGGGCGACGTCATGGATTTGAACTACACGAAGCTATTGAAGATTTTACAGAAAACCAATTAAATATTGTATTATATGGTTCTGATGAACCTCTTCGTGGTGTGTGGAGTAATGGAGCAAATATGAATTTCGAAAATGGTTTTGAAGGTGTCATTCCACAAACTCTAAGATTATACAAACAAACTGATTCAGAATATAGACGTCAAGTCATTGAAAAATTCATGAGAGAAAGATCTTGTGAAACTTGTAAAGGACTTAGATTAAAACCAATTACACTCTCTGTAAGAGTTTATGGGAAAAACATAACTGATGTCACTTCAATGTCAATAAGAAAAGCATTACTTTGGTTTTCTATGTTAAAATTAAATGAAACTGAAACTCAGATTGCAAGACAGGTTATGAAAGAAATCATTGAAAGATTAAGTTTCTTAAATTCCGTTGGTGTTGAATATCTTACACTTGATAGACGTGCTGGAACATTATCTGGTGGAGAAGCACAAAGAATAAGACTTGCAACTCAAATTGGATCAAATCTTACAGGAGTATTATATATTTTAGATGAACCATCAATTGGATTACATCAAAGAGATAATGATAAACTAATTGCAACATTAAAAAGACTAAGAGATCTTGGAAATACAATAATTGTTGTTGAACATGATGAAGAAACCATGGCAAAAGCAGATCATATTGTTGATTTAGGTCCTGCTGCAGGTGTTCATGGTGGAGAAATTGTTGCACAAGGTAATATAAAAGATATAATGAAAAGCAAAAAGTCTCTTACAGGACAATATCTTTCTGGAAAATTAAAAATTGACACTCCAAAAGAAAGAAGAACTTCTGACAAATTCATTAATATTTACGGAGCAGAAGAAAATAATCTTAAAAATATTGATGTAAAAATACCACAAAATATACTAACATTAATTACAGGAGTATCTGGTTCAGGTAAATCTACTTTGATAAATGATACTTTATTTCAGACACTTCACACTAGATTATACAGATCTCGTGAAAAACCAGGAAAATGTAAAGATATAACTTCTGACATCCCAATAGATAATGCAATTATTCTTGACCAGACACCTATTGGTAAAACACCAAGAAGTAATCCTGCTACTTACACTAAATTATTTGATCCAATAAGACAACTATTTACCATGACTGAAGATTCAAAACTATTAGGATTCAAAGCAGGACGATTTTCATTCAATGTTCCTGGAGGACGATGTGAAAATTGTAAAGGAGATGGATTGATTAAAATTGAAATGAATTTCCTTCCTGATGTATATGTAAAATGTGAAGATTGCAAAGGTAAAAGGTATAATGCTCAGACATTAAAAATAAAGTACAAAGGAAAAAATATTGCAGATGTCCTTGATATGTCAATTGAAGAAGGATCTAAATTCTTTGAAAATATTCCTTCAATTAATAGAAAATTAAAAACACTTAATGATGTTGGATTAGGATATATGAAACTTGGACAATCATCAACAACTCTTTCAGGTGGAGAAGCTCAAAGAATAAAAATTACACGTGAATTATCAAAAAAACAAAGTGGGCAGACTGTATATATTCTTGATGAACCAACTACAGGTCTTCATTTTGAAGATATCAAAAAACTTCTTAATGTATTAAATAGATTAGTTGATAAAAATAATACAGTAATTCTAATTGAACATAATCTTGATGTTATAAAATCTGCAGATCATATAATCGATCTTGGACCAGAAGGTGGTGACGGTGGTGGAACAATAATCGCAGAAGGTTCGCCAAGTGATATTGCAAATGTAAAAGAAAGTTATACTGGGCAATATTTAAAGAAAGTTTTGTAGAAAAAATATATAAACTAAAGTTTATTCCTATAAATTAAAATGAACACACATAAACTAAAATTTACATTACTTCAACAAGAAATCATTAATTTATTATCAATTAAAACTGGTACAAAATTAAACCAGAGAAGAATTTCTATCCTTCTAAAAGTTTCTCCTACTGCTGTATCAAAATCATTAATAAAATTAAAAAATCATAAAATAATTCAATTAGAAAAAGATAAATTTTCCAAAATTCTTTCAATATCTCTAAATTTTGAGAATCCCAAAGTTCAATATTTAAAAAGAATTGAAAATATAAAAATGATATATGAATCAGAATTAGCAGAATTTTTATATGAATCATTTCCGGGTTCAAGAATAATACTTTTTGGAAGCTATTCAAGAGGAGAAGACACTATAACTTCAGATGTTGATATTGCTATAGTTAAAAGCAAAGAAAAAAATATAAATTTAATAAAATATGAAGAAATGTTAGAAAGAAAAATAAATTTAAATTTTTATAAAGATTTAAACAAACTAGACATAAATCTTAAAGCTAATATTGAAAGAGGAATTGATTTATGATTCATATAAAAAAATTTGAAGATTATGTTAATGAAGGTATAATTAGAAAAGTAACATCTGATACTTTTAGATCAAAATCACTTATTATTGATTCAAATAAAAGAAAAATATTTTTAGATGAAATAGAAAACAAAATAGGTGTTAAAGATGAAAATTCGAATTATTTTATTGAAAATTGTTATGATATAATCATTCAATTATTAAGATCAAAACTTATTTTAAATGGGTATAAAGCATCAGGTCAAGGAGCTCATATTGCAGAAGTATCATATATGAAAAAGATAGGTTTTTTAGATGAAGATATGTATTTTATGAATGAATTAAGACATTTTAGAAATGGAATTAAATATTATGGCAAAAGATTTGATAAGGAATATGCTAATAAGACAATTAAATTCATGAAAAAATGTTCCAAATTTCTAGAAAATCAAAAATAATTAAACTTTCTAAGAAAAATTTATAAATACACTTAATGTACACTTGATATACACATCAAATACACTAGGTGATAATTATGATAAGTGCAAGAGTTAAATTAAATGATTATACAAACAAAGTACTAAATATGATTAAAATAAAGTATGATTTGGACGACAAATCTCAGGCATTAAACAAGTTTGCAGATCTTTATGGTGAAGAAATTGTTGAAAAACAACCTAAAGATGAATATGTAAAAAAAATACTAAAAATTTGTGATGATGATATGAAAAAATATGGAAATAAAACTATGACTCTAAAAGAACTTGATGAATTATTTGAGGTCTAAAATGTATGATTTTAGGCTAACCGATGAATTAAAAGTTAAAATTAGAAAATTAATTAAAAAAGACAAAAAAAAAGTTGAAATAATAAACAAAAAAATTAAAGAAATTATTAATAATGATTCCATAACAATTAATAGATATAAAAATTTGAAATATGAATTAAAAGATTTAAAAAGAGTCCATATTGACAAACATTTTGTATTGGTTTTCAATGTTGAAAATAAAAATAATCTTATAAGATTCATCAATTTTGATCATCATGATAATATTTATTAAAAACTAATTCTTTAATGGATTCAATAAATCTATATTATCAATTACATAAATTGAATTTATTTTGTCAAAATGATTTTTATATTTTATAGTATTTAATTCATCTTCCATTTTAACATCTGGTTTTCTATACCATACTGCATTCATTCCTTTATCTGCTGCTGCAAGAACGTATCTTAATCTATCATCTACGTATAATATTTGAGAAGGTTTAAAATCTCTGTAAGGATCCTGATCCCAAAGATGACCATCAGCTCTTGCAATTTCACTAGCTGGAAAATCATTGAAAGATTTGTATGCCGTTTTTTTATCACTCATATTTTGCAAGCCAAGTCCTAATTTATCAGGATCAACTTTTCTCATATATTCTTCTTTCATGAATTCATCTAAAGATAATCTAAGAGAATCAGTCTCCACAAGAACATCATCAATATCAAAATATACAAATCTAATTCCTAATTTTTCAAAATCAATAGGAGCTGAAATTTATAGATTTGTATTTATTCATGCAATATTTTCTAAACCTAATATTTAAATACAAAAAAAGATAGTAAATATATCTCTTTTTTTCAAAGAAATATTTAATATTCTCGGTCCATAAAATGAAAAGTTTTATAAACCAAAAACAAAATATGTTTACCTATGAAATACAACAAACCAATTCTTGGAATTTTTATGACAATGCTTTTATTAATCTCTGCATGTGGTGGTGATGGAACACCTGAAGAAATAATTGAAGAAAATGCTGCTAAAATAATTTCTACCTCTAATAAATTAATATCTATTGATGTAGGTACCGGATTTCAATTTCAAAGTCCAAGACCTGATTCAGAACAATATTGTAAAAATTTTAGAGATAAATTAGAGATTATAGAAAATGAAAATATTAAAGATAATATGAATACATTCTATAATGATTTAGAAATACTTGATGCTTTTGTTGAAAATAGTCCATATAATTCTATTGCTGCAAGATTTGGATCAATGGGTCTATTATCAAACGTCCCATTAGATGATACTGGTTATAAAATCATGCGTGATTTAATAACTAATATGAAAAATGTAAATCCAGATTATCTTAAATTACAAGAAAATGGCAAGAGTGTTGGATTAGTTGTATGTGGTGATTCTAGAGTAAATTGTGTTAATAATTTTATTCATAATGGTGAACAATGGATAATTTCTGAACAAAGAGCAATAGGTTCTCCAGGTGTTCTTTTCCCAGCTGAAGTAGATATTTCAATTATCATGACTCATGGAAATACTTGTGCTGATACAGGTGGTTGTGGTGCACAAACAGCGTATGGTCAATTACGAGATAATGGTGCACAATTTTTAATAGATCATGGTGTTCCTGACGTCACAGTAGACTGGCTTAGTGCTAATTTAGTAACTGATAACCCCTTTGATCAATCTGTACATTCAGCTATTATTTCTTCTAATGTAAATAGTTTAGTACATGGTGGCGACAAAATTTCATTTTTCACATTTAATGAACATGGTACAAATAATATAATAATAAAAGGTGCTGCTTTTGCCGGAGATTTTGATAGAACAATACCTGGAGTAAATCAGTTACATCAAAATACAATAGTTGCTATGTTTAATACTGTTATTGATGCTACTGATGATATCAAAGCAATGGATGCAATGGATGAATTATTTCGTTTATTAGAATCAGGTGAAGTATTATTAGATGAAGGTAGTAATATTTTAAAAACAAAAGATGGAAGAAAACTTATAAGTTTTTTAACACCTAAATATGATAGTTCAGTAGCTGGAAAAATGACTATTCATACTGTTGAATCATTAAAATCAGACCAAGCTTTTCTAAATGGAGTAAAACAATTTAAAAATTTATTAATTGGTGAAGAAAAAATTGGAAGTATTATTAATTCTTTTAGACTTACACAAATGGGAGAACGTGTAAATTTTTTTAATAATGGACTTGCTGTTATAAATAAAATGGCTGTTGCAGGACAAGCACCACTTCAAAACATTATTTATGCTACAAAAACTGGAAGACCTATTGGAGGTTCAGGAGGTATTTTTGGTTCATACGCGGGAGAAAGTGGAAATTTTTTTAAAATAAGTATAAATTTAAATGGTTTAATACAATCAAATAGCGAAGGTTCTTATGCTTTGAAAACTGCTAGAATAGATACTATTAGAGCAGGTATACGTCAAGATCTTTATAACTATCTTAGTGCACATAATAAATGGTCAGATGTAACTTATCTTTTATCAGAAGATGCTGAAATATTAGGACTTTTAGTTGAAGAACATTTTAGCAATAAAAATATAATTGATTTTATAAATAATAAAGATAATTTTTACACCGTCATCGGACTTGTAGATGAACAAACTGGATTAATAAAAAACGCAAAAATAGTCCAAGTTATAGCTGATGGAGAAGATGCTCAAAAAATAGCCAAACAAGTTGGTGGAATTGTAAAAATTATTGAAGGTACTGAATTAGTTGAAAGTGAAATAAAATTAAATGGAATTGCCAAATTATTTGAATATTTCCCTGATGGAACTGTTAAAGCAATATATAGAATAAGAACATCACCTCTAGGAAAAGGTGTTTCTAACATTTTATCTATAATTTCAAAAAGCAAAATTGGAAATTTTGGAAAAGGTGTTTTTAATGGTTTTATAAAATTACAACCACTCTGGGATACTATGTTTGCACTACATTTAGATCATATATATACCGAAGGGAAAGATTATATTCATTTATATGATGAATCTAAAATTTGGAATGCACAAAATATAAACCTTGAATTAGAAGTAAATAATGAAAATAATAGAAAATTCCCTAAATATTATAGTTCAGATGAATATATGGATATTTTAAAAAATTCTCCAAATGGTGCCCTTGATCCATACATGTATAATGGAAAATTTCATCAAGCAATTTCAAATGACATCTTATTTGAATCATATGTAAATGGTGCTTATAGTTTACTTTCAAGACTTGACTTAACTAATTTTCAAATTACCATAGAGAATTATTGGTCTTGGGTAGGATGTATAGTTCCAAATAGTGAATGTTTAAAAATTGAAGGAAATACTTTTGATAGTTGTGTTCAAAGTTGTATGGATACTCTTATTTCTAAAGGACCTACAGTATTATCAAAAGAAATTGTATTGAGTTATATTGATGGAAGTATATATAATAAAAATGAAGGTGAAAAACCCTATGAAAGAAGAAAATTTGCAACACCTTTAATTTTTTTACCTACTGATTATGAACATAATAAATTCTATGAAATCTCATTACCTAGTGATGATTCTGATTTTATAAATGAAAAACAAAGAGTTAGAAATATATTTGCAAGTGGTGATGAGGCTGCACCTATGATTGTTTTTAACAAAATGAATGGAGAGTATGTAATGCC
Source organism: archaeon (assembly GCA_018671515.1). Classification (GTDB taxonomy): domain Archaea; phylum Nanobdellota; class Nanobdellia; order Woesearchaeales; family GW2011-AR15; genus JABHHN01. The sequence goes on from JABHHN010000047.1 coordinate 58,758, forward strand.
TTGTACTGATAGTCAAATGATTGTTCCAATAAGAGCAGTAAATCCAGCTATAAACTTTGTTGATAATGAAGGTAAAAAAAATGCAAATGGAGTAATTTATTATATATCTGTTTTTTCTAGTGAAAATGATGACAGAATTCATTTTAAATATTTAGATAATCAAGAACTAAAATATGAATTTATTAATGAGAATGTAATCCCATCATATTCTGGATTAACTGATTTTACTCGATATATCCTAAATGAAAAAAAATTTGATAACACACCTTTCGATTTATGTTATGATATAGATGATTCTTTTGATTATACTCACATACAAAAAATGACAAATATTGATTATGATGAATGGATTATAGATGATTATTATCAAGGTAAAGAAACACCTATTTTAGGAATCGAACCTAAAAAAATAAGATTTAGTGAAATATTAAAAGACGAAACTACTGCAATTGAAAACAGTATGAGAATCTATTGGAAAAAAGGAAATAAATTGTATGTTCCAAAAAATTCTAAAAACGGATGTTGTCCTGATATGGGTGGATTATGTGAAAAACCAACTAGTTCTCCAAATGAGGATGCTACAGTAGAAACTTTACCTTCTGTACCTACAGCTACACCTGTTTCAGCACCAACAACAGGAGAACCATTACCCCCACCATCACCAAACACAGACATAAGTTTTATACCTGAAAAAACATCTGTATGTTATCAAATTGAAGAGGGATATGAATATGGACCTTATAGTAATTATAATGTATGGGAAAGAAGAGATGTAAATTATTTAATAAATAATAATTTAGGTTCAAATGAATATTGGTACAATAGAAATCATATAACTATGGATCAAATGAAAATAGAACTTAATGATCCAGAAAAAGATGCATATATATACGCTTTCTATTATTGCCAATAAACAATAATTTTTTTCTTTTTATTTTTTTCAACCTAACTTATTAATACACCATTCCATTTCTTCTTGTCTATATGAAATATAATCCGCCTAAAAACCCCGGCGTTTACTTAATAAAAGACAAAGATGAATCAATCATCTATGTTGGAAAGGCAAAAAATATCAAGAAAAGAAATGCTTTAAATCCTTGTACAATAAGATACTTCAACAACAATTTACAAAATATTTAGAACTAAATTAATCATATTAATTTATATCATGAAATTAACAGCAGATAAAATAATTGGAATAATAAATGAAAACAAAAAATAAAAAAAAAAATTTAATGTAAAAAAAATTGGTTTATTTGGTTCATATATTAAAAATAAGCAAAAAAAAGACAGTGATCTAGATTTTATTGATACCTTTGAAAAAAATACATTTGATAATTATATGGATCTTAAATTTCTTTTAGAAAAATTATTCAATAAAAATGTTGATTTAATAATTGAAAAAAGTTTAAAACCTAGACTTAAATATGTAAAAAAAGAGACAATCTATCTCAAGAGATTATAAATTATATGTTGATGATATTGATTTTATAATAACTGATAATGAAG
>JABHHN010000048.1 GCA_018671515.1 archaeon
AATGGGTGAACCTAATCCACAACTTTATGCAGGATTTGGAAGCATGGATCAAAACTATAAAATGTGGGATGGCAAAGGATTTGATGAAGAGTTTGCAATAGCATCCCTACTTTGGGACATGTATGATGAATATAATGAAAAAGGTGATGAACTTTCCATGACAATAGAAGACATGTGGAAAGTTTTGAAAATCAAAAGAAAAGATTTCTATGAGTATTATAAGGCATTCAAAGTAGAATTTCCAAAAAAAGCTGATGCTATAGATAAACTATTCATACTTCATGGAATATATGACGATACTAGAGAAGGAAATCATAATTATGATGTTGGTGAACCTTTAAGATACGAAGGTGAAGGCCATAACAGACAAGGTTATTATATTGATCTTTCTGGAAATATAACTAAAGCATCTATTGAGTGGGAAAATAATTTAACTATTGGAAAATCTGCAGAATATAATAGACCTTCAAGGAGTTCTGCAGGAAGGATACCTGGAGCATTCTTAAAAATAGAAGATAATGAAGTAGATTTTTATAAAATAATTATCTCATCTGAAGATTTTACTTATGAATATATTGTCGACAGGAAAGATGAGTTAATTTATATACATCCACTTCCATTAAACAGTGATGCAACAATAACAGTAACTCCTTTTTCAAAAGATTATATGGCAAAAGAAGTGTTCACAATTAATTCAGAAGAGTTGAATGAAAAAATATATTCAGGAAATATAGATGAAGAACCTCTTGAGTATTTTGATGAACATGAATTCAATCTAGAAAAGACAGGAACAGAAGAAGATGAAAAATATGAATTGTTTGATGGAGTCAAACCTACTTATGATTATGAAGGAGATTTAGGAAAAGAAGTAAAAATTAAGGTAGATGATTCTGTGGAATTTGATATTGGTTCTAGTTCAAAAATAAGATCAAAATTTTCTTTTGGAAAAATGTTATTATTTCTTTTAATTGTAATTTTTGTTTATTTTTATTTTAAAAAACCTAAATTCAAGAAAAAGTCAAATGATTTTTTTAGTCAAGTTTTTTCAAGGATAAAAAAAGCAGTAAAGTGGTTTATTAAATATATGATTCCATTTATTTTAAAGGCAATACAATGGGTAATAAAATTTTTAGTGAAATTATTCAAATTAATATTTCATCATAGTAAAAAAGCATATCATAAAGCAAAACCACATGTTAAAGTGGTGCATAAAAATATAAAAAAGAAAATTAATGAAAAAAAGAGTAAAAATAAAAAAAATTAGAATAATTAAATGAAAAAATAAGGTGCTATTAAAATGAAAAAACAGATTAAATTAATTTTCTTATTATTATTAACAATTATATTTTCACAAATTACTACTGCTTATTTTGGGAATCAATGGATTGAAGGTGAATCTAAATCTACTAAAGATCCCTTATACATTGACATGCCTGATGAAGTTCATCAGATGGTACCAACTACAGTTAAAGTGTATATTAATGATCCAATTATTTTAGAAAATGCTCAATATGCAGAAATAGAACCTGGAAATTCAAATGCATATATGCTTTCAGGAAATAAATTTTCATTAATAGGAGGAGGTGCATTTAGAAAGACTATGGTCTACAATGGAGAAAAATCATTTGAATTTGGATTTAGACCAACTGACCGAATTGGATTATCAAATTCAGTAAAAGTAACTTTTTACATGGCAAAAAAAGCACCAAGTAAAGAACAAGTTGACACTCGTGATGAAGAATCACCATTTTTTGGTTATGATTGTCATTGGGAAACTAATGACCTTTTATGTAGTGAAGAAGAGGGATGTCAAATTTGTAATCATCCTGTAGGACTAGTTATGAAATATTTCATGGTGAGTGAAACAGATGAATCAGTATCAATTCCTACCAGAGTAGATTTCACTGATAGAAAAAAAGAAAGAGAGAGTACAATAGTTGGTTCTCAAGATTTATATTATAAGGAAGAAAAACAATACATTAGTAACGGAAATGAATATACTTCAAATGAGAGGTATTACATAGGACTAGATATATGGGAAATGGATACTACATTTGAAGAATATAAAGAAAATGATCTTGATGGATACACTGGTGAATCAGAAAATGTAGATAACCCATATGTAACTGTAAATGATATTTTTGCAAGTGGACCTGAAGTTACAGGAAAAGCATACGAAAAGGTATATAATAAGCCACCTAATACTAAAAATAGTGCTGCATCTGCAGAAATTCATTATCAATTACATGCAGAAATGAGTCCCATTGGAAGCGGAGTTATGCGAATTAAAGCCTCAAGATACACTGTATTTGAGAAAGGAACAAGCTCAGATGGTGAACTTGAAGCAATAAGAAACGATGTCCTTAACATGCTTTCAAGCTATAAATTATCAAAAGGTAAAATTATTGACGTTGAAAAAAAAGATTATATGAAACCTATATGGAATGTAAGAGGAGAACCAAAAGAAGAAGAAACCACCGACACACATTATGTTACGGGACATATAACCAACTACTTTGATCACCCTATGCGATATATGGAAGTTATTGCAAAGATTGACGGTGTAATATATGAGGGAATCACGGATGAAGATGGGATTTATAAAATACTATTAGTTGGTTTAGAATTAAAAGAAGATGAAAAAAAAGATGTTGTTATTTTAGCTAAATTTAATTATGTTAGAGATAGTAAAAATTATTTTAATATATTTTTTAGAAAACCAAATAATAGATATTCATTAGTACAAGCTACTAAAAAAGGAACTTTAGTAGAAGGAGAACATCTTCAGATAGATTTTAGAATGGATGGTGAAGGAGATTTTACTACAAATATTCCAAACAAGGAAGATTTAAAACATTATTCTTTAAACTATTTTCACACAGCTGAATCAGTAGAATTTGTTTTAGAAACATTAAAGGAAGATATGGATTACAAACTTCCAGTAACAGTTTATGTTGGAAATCAAGATAAAAAAACATTGTATAATCCATCAGATTCACGTATATTAATTTCAGCAGATGATGCATCTCTATCTGACTCAGATAGACCAGATAATAGAGAATATCATGAATTCATGCATGCATTAATGTATGATATTTATAATACCTGGCCTGAAGATAGGCGTCTACCAGGAACTGTTAATCATAATGGTTTTCATAATCCTTCAACAGCTGATTCATATATGGAAGGTTTTGCAGAATTCATGGCAATGGTAATATCTGATGAAATGGGTGAACCTAATCCACAACTTTATGCAGGATTTGGAAGCATG
>JABHHN010000049.1 GCA_018671515.1 archaeon
ATAATTTTTTTATTGTTTATTTAGTATTATTTTTGTTTTTATTTAGTTTAATTTTATTTAAATTTTATAAAAATAATAATAAATTAAAAATAGCTAAAAAAATATTAAATCCTTGGATACTAATAGCAAAAAAATATGGTTTTAGCAATTTACAGATTAAAGAAAAATTAATTGAAAATGGATGGAAACCAAATCTAATTAAAAGAATATTTCAAAAAAGAGAAAAAAAGAAATAAAAAATAATTTTGTCAATTTTTTTATCTAGCTTAAGTGTTTAGTCTTTCGAATATTTTGAATTTTACTTTGTAAAATAATTTATTGATAGAAATTTACTCGTAAGATTTAAATAATCATATGATAATAAATCAAGTAGAGTGAAACAAAAGTTAATAGCTCATTGTGGGATGAATTGTGCAATATGTATAGGATATCTTAGAGAAAAAAATAAATGTCCAGGATGCAAGTTACAAGGAAAATCAGATTCAAAATATTTTAAAAAATGTTCGGTTAAAAATTGCAATGTTATTAAAGATAACAACTGGGATTATTGTTCACCAAAATGTGAAAAGTTTCCATGCAAAAGACTAAAAGATCTTGATAAAAGATATACAATTAAATACAATATGAGTATGATTGATAATCTTAATTTTATTGAAATTAATGGAATTAAAATATTTATAGAACAACAAAAAAGTAAATATATAAAATCTAAAAAGATATTCTGTATTCATAAAAAAGAATATTTTGATTTAAAATGAAAATAATAAATGTAAACCAAGAGAATATCAATAATTTTCCTTCAATATGTTTTTGTAAAAAAAATAGTGTAGGTCTTAATAATAAACTAGATTGGATTAATAAAAGACAAAAAGAAGGTTTAAAAATAAAATTTTTAATTGATGACGAAACAAATAAAGTTCATGGTTATATTGAATACATTGATGGAGAAAATGCATGGAGAGCTATTGATGCTAAAGATTATTTATTCATACATTGTATATGGATTACACCTAATAAATACAAGAAAAAAGGTTATGGTTCAAATTTAATTGAAGAATGTATTAAAGATGCAAAAGGAAAACTAGGTGTTGCAGTTATAACTAGTGATGATTCTTTTATGGCTTCAAAAGATATTTTTAAAAAAAATGGGTTTAAGCAAATAGAAGAAGATGGCAAACAACAACTCTTAGTTAAAGAATTAAAAAAAGGACCATTGCCTAAATTCAAAGATTACAAAAAACAACTAGCTAAATTTAAAGGATGGCATATTGTTTATTCAAATCAATGTCCATGGGTTGCAAGATTTATAGATGAATTAGATAAAAAAATAAAAAACAAATTAAAATTAAAGATAACAGAACTAAAAACTTCTAAACAAGCACAAAATGCACCTTCAATATATTCTGTTTTTAGCTTAATTCACGATGGAAAAATTTTGGCAGATCATTATATTTCTAGTACACGGTTTAATAATATAATTAAAAAACAGAAAAAAAATTAGTAAAAAAATAATTGAGCTTATCTTAGAAAAAATAAATATATCTGGTGTGTTATTATCAAAGTGATTTATTTTAAAAATTTAAAATCAATTTTAATATACTAATCAAGTAATTTTTGCTTCTGAATTCATTTGAACAAAACCAGGTCCTGTATATATCATTTCATTTACGATTTCAACTAATTTTTGAGGATTAGAAATATATCTCCACCAGTTATTAAGAATTAATGAAGGTCCAAGATCAAATGCATTTTCATGACCACCTTCAAAATTAGGGATATGTTTCATCCACCATTTTTGATATCCATACATTGTACATCCCCATGGATCACAATTAATATAATCTTTTTGATTTTGAAATATTTCTAAATTAGGATTTGTAGTTTCGGGGTAATACATATATAATAAATTGCAATCAGAATAAACTTTATTTATTTCATTTCTATAATCATAGCTTGTATCCGTATTTGGAGGAAAATGGATTTCACCACAATGTGCGTTATTGATATCATTATTTGAAAAAGAAGGAGGTTTTAACCCATTTTCTTCATAAGTTTGTCTGTAATAATAACTATAAAATAAATCAAATTCGTTGCTTTTTATATTTTTTGAAATTACTTTAATACTTTTATCTGCATTTAATTCAAAAGAATAAGATTTTCTATTTTGAAAAATATATTTCATTATTCTTTCGATTCTATGACCATAGCTATGTAATGGATTTTCTAAAAGTAAATCTTTTTTTTGTTCTTCATATTTTGAAGATGTTGGGTCTAATATATTAAAATTGTCATAAATAGGTGCAAGTTCAAAACCCATTACAATTGTTGGCATTAAACAGCTAGTTACATCGACAGATGGTGAATTTATATATATTTGTGAATTGCTTATTAATTTAGATTCAAAAAGTCCGTAGTTTTTTCCACCAAAA
>JABHHN010000050.1 GCA_018671515.1 archaeon
AATCAGTAACTTTTTTATATTTGGACACAATTATTTTCATTAGCAGATCTCCTCCTCGATAAATTGGTTTTGAACTACTATTTATAGACGAAGAACTGCTACTTATATTTTTCTAAAATGCAGAGGGTTTCATATTAGCCCTTAATATCCTTTAAGAGTTTTTTGTATGATTCTTGAAGAAAAAGATTGTGGATTTATTATCATTCCATCTTTAGCAGCAATAGTATGAATTTTTGTTTCTTTTTGTATTTCTCTTGCTTCATAAAGTGGATCTGCCTGTAACATTTTTATTCCAAAATGAGTGATTATTGCAAGTCTTGGTTTTACAAAATTGATGAATTTTATTGCTTGTGCAGTATTAAGATTTGTTTTTGAGAATGTATCTCCTGGATATACTACATTTAATATCAATATATCAGTATTCATATACTGTTCTGCAATTTCTTTATTAAATATTGTGTCACTTGCATAAGATATTGTAAAATTTTTAGTTATAAATTTAAATCCAACAGTGTCATTTTCTCCATGTTGTGCTTTTGTTATTCTTATATCAATATCTTCAATACCTAATTTATTTACACTATCTGCTTCAATTATTTTTTCAACACATTTCCCATAGAATTCTTTAAGAAATGGACTATCTTCGGGTGTTCCATAAAGTGCACTTTTATTTATTACTAATACACCTTTTTTATCAAGACCATTATGAGTCATTGCACTAATTACAGCATTTACATCGTTTGCATGATTTATATGATTATGAGAGACAAAAACACCTACATTTTCTCTGATATTTATACCATACATTTTAGCCATAATAAGAGCACCAGGGCCTGGATCTAAATGAAATTGCATATCATTTAGATTCAATATTATTCCTCCTGAAGTTCTATATTGTTTACCAACAACAATAGAATCTCCTCCTGTTCCAAGAAATAGAATCTGCGAATTCATACCATTAGAGAATGATTACAAATTTATAAACGTTTTTCTTGATAAGTTTTTAATGAAAAGGTTGTTTTTTTGATTTTTTATACTTAAAATTAATTTTATTATTAAATTTTCATATAAAATTTAATTTTTTTAAATATTATAGTTTTTGAAATAATTTTTAATTTAGCAAAAACATATAAATTATATTTTTTTTATATATTAATGATGTATAAATCCAAATTTATTTCGTTTTTATTTACTTTTATTCTATTAATTTTAGTTATAGTTGGATGTGGTGATAAGGAAGGATCTGCAAGCAGTGGATTTTCGGGTGGTGACGGTGAACCAACACAAGAACCAATACGTACTGATTTTGATGATTTTGCAGACTTAGATAATCAAATATTAAAGAGAGAAGTACTTGTAATTATTTTTAATCCAATTATAAGTACTGAAGATCAAAAACGATTTGAAATTGATCATAATGGTATAAAATTTTGTGCATATGATACAATTGAAGATATGGATTTAATTACTTGTAAAAAATGGAATAACCCAATAGAATTAATTAATAAATATGTAAAAGACATTTATGAAGTAACAGGTACAGAAGATAACCAAGGTTTAAGAATACTTTATTCAGCTAAAATATTGGATGAATCAGGTAATATTATATCTATTAATGATTATAATATCGATGAATTAAATATTAAACCAATATTTTTTAGGGATTTCTTAGGATATGAAAATGAATATTTTACAAATTATGAATATATGAAATGTATTGATGAAAATTTAGTAGAAGAAATGGAAAAATTAGATTGGTATGAACATTTGAGGTTTACATGTGCTGGACATTTATCATTTAGTGAATTATTAGAATCTAGAAATATTTTCGGAAATAATTTTAAAAGTATTAGTGAAATTGTAAATGAAAATAAAGTAAATGAAATATGGTTTTTTGCTGGTCCAGGTTATGGGTATTATGAAAGTTTTATGATTGGTCCAACTCCTTTTTGGACTAATGGTCTAGTAATTAGATCACCTCTATCAAGAGAAAATTCATTTAAAAAAAATATTCCATTGATGGGTTTTAATTATGAAAGAGGAATTCCAGAAATGCTTCATAATATGGGACATAGGATTGAAGGTACAATGAGATCTAAATTAAAAGAAGAATTTAAAAATTTCTGGGTAAATAAATTTGATATATATGATATTAGTGAAGGATATAATCAGGAGGGCGAATCAATTAATGAAGAAAATGCTGGGTGTGGAAATGTTCATTATCCACCTAATGCAAATATTAAATATTCATATGGTAATGAAAAAATTGTAAGTTCTAAATGTGATGCTTTTTATTGTAATTATCCTAAAAGTTTGACTGGAGATTTAATTGATAGTTGTGAAAATGAAAATATTGATGTAAATGTGGATACTTGGCAACAGGAAAAATATTGTAATATTAAAGATTCACATTACTGTTATCTGAAATGGTGGATGAGTCACATTCCAGATAAGGGAGGTTATATTACAACTGATAACTCAAAGAAAATTATGAATAATTGGTGGAAATATATTTTTTTACTGGATGAGGATTATGAAAGTAAGGTAGATATATCAGATGCAACTGTAGATTTGCAATCCATTGCTTTTAAATGCATTCAATATCCATTAATTTTGAATGCTTTAGGTTGTAGTGCTGATAAAAGATATATGGTTACTTGTACTCAAAATAGTCCTTTTCCTCAAATTACTGATGAATGTATAAATGGTGCTACTTGTGAATATATAATGAATGAACCAAAATGCATTAAATGGTGTGGTAATGAAGTAGAGAAAAAATATATTGAAAAGGGGTACAATTTTGAAGATTTTGATTCAGATGGATTATGTGATTGTCCAAGTGGACCATCTATAAATGGAGTTTGTCCTGAATATCCCAAAATAAAAGATGTTGATTTTGATAGATGTCCACATACAAAAAATTTACTTTGTAATAATCCTTCATTAATAGATACTGACATGGATGGTTTGCTTGATGATGGTAATTCGAAACTAGACAATTATTTTTGTATGCCATATCAAAGATTATATGTTGATAATGATCATGATTTTTTCCCTGATTGTGATGATCCATGTCCTCTTGTACCTTCAAATGAGTATAAAGGAATACTTGGTGAGAAAATAATAGGGACATGTTTAATTTCAAGAGAATCATTTATTGGTTTGAATAATGATCAATGCACGGACTTTTTTTTTGATTTTTGCATAACCAGATCTTATGATGATGGAGATAATGATGGTATTGCTACACCATGTGATGATGACGTAGACAATGATGGAATAAAAAATGATCAAGATAATTGTCCTTTTGGTAAATCACTAAGCTTGCATGTTGCAGACGATGATGAAAAAAATAGTGACCAAAAAGATTCTGATGGTGATGGAATAGGAGATTTATGTGATAATTGTCCAAATACTTATAATCCCAATCAAAAACATAGTAATGCTGGTGGGCCAGGATATGCTTGTAATTAATTTTTTACTAAAAGGCGTAATTAAAAAATTGAAATGAAAAATTTAAGTAAGTATTGTTTATTAGTATCCACCTCTTTAACACATACCTTTTTAAATATCCCGAGTTTTCCCAGAATAAAATGGAAATCAACGTCATTGAAAATAAGAAAAAAAGATTTGTCTTTGAGCTTAAAGGAGAAGATCATACATTATGTAATCTTCTTAGAGAGGAGCTTTGGAATGATAAATCAATAACAGTTTCAGCTTATAATATTGCACATCCATTAGTAGGTATCCCTAAAATTATAGTGGAGACTGATGGGAAAAAAGATCCTAAAAAGGCACTTCTTGATGCAGTAACAAGGCTTAAGAAAAAAAATTCTGAATTTGCTGCTCTAGTTAAAAAACAAATCAAATAAAAACATGGTCTCTTTTGACGACGCAAAAAGTTTAATTGATCTTGCAAGAAATTCAATTACTACTGTATTTAATAAGAAATCTATTGATTTTACTGATTCAAAAATATTTTCTGATATGCAAGGTGTATTTGTCACACTTCATAAATTAGAAAAATTAAGAGGATGTATTGGATATCCAAGAGCATATTATCCATTATATGAAGGGGTTATAAGGGCAGCAAGAGCAGCTGCATTTGAAGATCCAAGATTTCCAAAAGTAACATCTGATGAATTAGAAGACATAACAATTGAGATTAGTATATTAACAGTTCCTAAAAAAATAGAAGTCGATGAACATTCACAGTATCCACATTTAATTAATATTGGAAAAGATGGTTTAATAATTTCAAAGGGAAACAATTCAGGACTTTTATTGCCACAAGTTTTTGTTGAACACAATTGTACACCTGTCCAGGCATTAGAATTTACTTGTCAGAAAGCAGGTTTGCATAATGATGCATGGAAAGATGATGAAGTAGAAATACAGAAATTTCAATCACAAGTTTTTAAAGAAGAAGAACCACATGGAAAGATAATTGAAGTTATGTAAGAACATTTAATTCTTTTAATTTCTCATCTAAATCCTCTGCATCCGTAAACAATATTCCATTTATTCCTAAAGAATCTGCGACATTAACATATTTCTGAACATCATCAATAAACACACATTCTTCTGGTTTAGAATAAATTTTTTTCATTGCAAGTTCAAATATTTCTTTTTGTGGTTTTGCAATTCCTAATTCATGGGATGATAGAATTACATCAAATATATTTTTTCCAACCATATCTTCTGGATGGCTTCCAGAAACTTCTGATATTTCTTTTATTGTATTTGATATAACACCAAGTTTGTAATTTTGTTTTTTTAATTTTTTTATAATATTAACTACATCTGAATTTATTTTCATAGTCTCTTGTACATTCTTCATCCATAAGTCATCAAGTGAATTATCAGAAATATTTTTTCCATATTTTTTTGCTACATCTCTTAAAAAATCATTGAATGATTGTTTTCCTTGACATGCTGGAACAGCCAAAATATTGAATTCCTGCCAGAATTCTTTTGGATTTTCAGGTTTTATGAATTCAAGAAGATTTTGAAAAGAACCTTCTAAATTTAGTATTACTCCACCAACATCAAAAAATATTGTATTTATCATTGATATTAAAATATGGAATATCTTTTTATAATTTGTCAAATTATTTAGGCTTATGAAATCAACTGCTATAGCAAATTCAAATATTGCATTCATTAAATACTGGGGAAGAAAAAATGAAGAATTAAGGCTTCCAACAAATGGAAGTGTTTCTATGACATTATCGGATCTTACAACAACAACAACAGTTGAATTTTCAAATAAGTTTGTTGAAGATTATGTAGAAATTGATGGGAAAGTAGATGAAAAGGATACAAAAAGAATAATAAAACATATTGATAGGATTAGAAAATTAGCAGAATTAAATCAAAAAACAAAAATTATTTCAAAAAATAATTTTCCATCGTCCACCGGACTTTCTTCTTCAGCATCTGGGTTTGCGGCATTAACTGTAGCTGCAACAAATGCAGCAGGTTTAAATTTATCAAAAAAAGAATTATCAATTTTATCTAGACAAGGTTCAGGTTCATCCTGTCGATCAATACATGGTGGATTTGTTGAATGGCTTGATGGTGATTCATCAGATGAATCATATTCAGAACAAATTCATGATGAAAACCATTGGGATTTATATGACATAATTGCAGTTGTAAGCAAAGAAAAAAAAGAAGTACCTACTTCAATTGGTCAGACATATGCAAATACGAGTCCTTTTTTTAAGACTCGTAAAAATTATATGAAAGAAAGGATTGAATTATGTAAAAAATATATTGAAGAAAAAGATTTTACAAAATTTGGAGAATTAATTGAACATGAAGCACTTGATATGCATGCAATAATGATTTCATCAATTCCATCATTGATTTATTGGACTCCTGAAAGTTTAAAAATTATGAAATTAGTAAAAAAATGGAGAAATGAAGGTTTACAGGTTTATTTCACAGTAAACACAGGTCAGGATGTTCATGTTATTTGTGAAAAAGAAAATAAAGAAAAACTAATTGAAAAATTAAATAATCTTGATTTTGTAAAAGAAATAAGACAGAATCATGCAGGACAAGGTGCAAGATTAATAGAGGAACATTTGTTTTGAAATATTAAGTGGAATTAAATGAAAAAAATAAACATTATTTTTATATCTTCTTTTGCAACAAATAATGAAATATTACATGGATTATTCGATTTTTTAAATGACTATTTTAATGTAATTTCTATTGAAATTCCAGGATTTTCTAAAAATTTAGCACCATTGGCTAAACCTTCATTTAAAAATGTAACTTCATATATACAAAATCAAATTTCTAATCAAAAAATTGATTCTTATTGGTTAGGATGTGCTTCTATGTCATATTTTATTTGTAAAGAATTAATTAAAGATATAGAAATAAATAAAAAATGCAAGGGGATTTTAGCATTTGCACCTTATATTAATTCTAATTTTTTATCAAAAGAAAAAAGGAGAAAATTTAATTTGATTATTTTTAATACAATTTTATTTTTTAGACTTCATCATTCAATTTTGAGAACTAAATTATTTAAAAAATTTCTATTAAAAAATCAGTATCCAAAAAATATAGTAGAATATATGATAAAATATATGGATACAAAAACACTTTTTTTATTAGCAAAAGAAGTTTTAACATGTAAAGTAAAATTAGAAAAATTAGACAAACCACATGTTGTTTTAGTTAATGAAAAAGATGATTTTATAGATACTAATAAAACAATATCAGAATATAGAAAAAAAATTAAAAATATTCTAATATTGAAATTTCAAGGAAAACATTGTCCAGAAGATGCATCAAAAAAATATTTTGAATATTTATTATCAAAAAAAGATATGAAAAAAATAATGGGTTTTATTAATCAATTTTAACAAATTATAAATAAAACAAAAATAATATATTTAAAAAGTAGAATTTATTTTATATTTTATAAGAAATGAGGTAAAAAATGGATAAAATAAGAAAAATAAGAAAAAGTGATATTTTGATTATAGGATTATACATTTTTATCTTAGTGATGTATTATATGTCATCATACAATGAATATGGTAAATATCCTAGTTTTAGTTTGGTTTTGGTGATTACCACTTCAATATTGTTTGGAATACGTATACATCAATATGATATGAGAAAATAATCTAAAAAATAATTTATTTAAATAATTTCAATATTTTTTGAAATTTATATATAATTGTATTTAAGAAGAAAATGAAATTAAAAGCACATGGAAAAGTTCTCCTATATGGGGGATATTCAATCCTTGAAACATTTGATGGAAAAGGTGGGATTGGTTTAGTTCTAAATGTAAATAAAGGAACTTTTGCAGACATCACTAAATTAGATTATAATAATTGTATAATTGAAGTGCCTAGAAAAGAAATCTCAGTTTCAGGAAAAATTGAAAATAATGATTTGATAATTGAAGATCATAAATATCTTAAATTTGTAATTGATGCAATAAGAACCACTATCAAACATTTAAAAAAAGAAGGTGGTTTTTCGATATCGCTTGAAAATGATAAAGAATTAGGTTATTATAAGATGAAGACTGGTATTGGTAGTTCTGCAACTAGTACAGTTGTAACAGTAGCCTCAGTTTTATTTGCAAATGGAATCAATCCAATAGAAAATAAAGAATTAGTATTCAATTTAGCAAATCAATCACATAGAAATGTGCAGGAAAAAATAGGTTCAGGTTTTGATATTTCTTGTGCAGTATATGGTTCACAATTTTACAGGATTCCAATAAAAGGAGAAACAACTCATACAAAAATAACTTCGAGACAACATATGTTTCCAGATTATTTCAAGATTCTTATTGCATTTTCAGGAAAATCTGCATTTACTGTTAATCTAGTAAAAAATGTAAGGAAATACAAAGAAGAAAAAGAAAGTGAATATACGGAATTTATGAAAGGATATAATTTAGTGAATGAAGAACTTTCAGAAAAAATATTGAAATTGCCAAAAATTTATGATGAAAAAAAAGTTGAGGAATTTGTATCATTATTAGAAAAATCATGGGAATTAAGAAAAAAATTAGGAGTTTTATCAAATACACCAATTGAAACAGATGGGCAGACAAATGTGCTTCAAGAAATTAAAAAAAATGGTGCATTATGTGCTGGATTTTCAGGTGCAGGTGGTGGTGATTCAATAGTTGTCATATGTAAGGACGATGAATCAAGAAATCAAATGATAGAATATCTTGAAAAAAATAATTTTAATGTTTTTAAAAATCTTAAAGTTGGGAATTATCCATTAGAAATTGTTGAATAATTTACCCCACTTATCCCATAATATTTAAATAACATATTCTTATCCGTAAATGATGGGGGAATTAATGTCAGTAGGGATTGTTAGTTGGGGGAGTTATGTTCCAAAATTAAGAATAAAAGTAGAAGATATTGCATCTGCTTGGAGTCAGGATGCAGACACATATAAAAAAGGTCTTTTAGTTAATGAAAAAACAGTTCCTGGTCTTGATGAAGACACTATAACTATTTCTGTAGAAGCTGCAAGGCAGGCAATATCCAAAATAAATATAGATAAGAATGAAATTGGAGCAATATACATTGGAAGTGAATCTCATCCATACGCTGTAAAATCCTCTGGATCTGTTGTGGGAGAAGCACTTATGATGCATCCAAATTATTTTTCTGCTGATTTAGAATTTGCATGTAAAGCAGGAACTTCAGCAATACAAATTGTCATGGGTTTAATTAAATCCGGAATGATTGAATATGGAATTGCTGGAGGGGCGGACACTGCACAATCTAAACCTGGAGATGCATTAGAATATACAGCTTCAGCAGGTGGAGCATTTTTTATATTAGGAACTAAAAAAGTAGCTGCAAAAATAAATGAGACAATATCATATATTACAGATACACCTGATTTTTGGAGAAAAGCATATCAAAAATATCCTGTTCATGGTGGATCATTTACAGGAGAACCAGCATATTATAAACACGTGATTGCTGCAACAGAAAAATTGATGAAAAAAGTAGGTACAAAACCTGAGGATTATAATCATGTAGTTTTTCATC